>DATEFR010000489.1:0-12221 GCA_035280545.1 Burkholderiaceae bacterium
CGCCGGGGCCGGCGCTGCCGCGGCCATCGCCGGCGCAGTACTCGGCGCGGGTGCGCGCGCCATCGTCGGCGGATCGAACAGCATGGTGTATTCGCGCACCAGCTTGCCGGTCGACCAGTTGATCTCGAGGATCACGTCGACGAACGGCTCCTGCACGCCGCGGTCGCTGGTCAGGCGCAGGTACGGGCGGCCATCGGCGCGGCGCTCGAGCGTGACCTTGGTGGCCGGCAGCACCGCGTTGTAGTCGACGCCCGCCGCCTTGTACGCATCCGGCGAGGCGACCTTGACCTGCAGGTTCGACGCTTCTTCCGGCGTCAGGCTCGTCACGTCGATTTCGGCACGCAGCGCTTCGCCGAGCGCCGACTGGACTTGCAGCCTGCCCAGGCCCAGCGCCCAGGCCCCTTGAGCAGCCAAACACAATGCGGCAGCCGCCACCCCAGTCAGGGCAAAGCGCCCCGAGATCGAGAAGTTTCTGTTCAAGGCGTCTCCCAAATAGACGAGGTGGGCCCCACCCAGTGCCCACCGTAACCGGACCACTCAGCGACGCTCACGGCCGCAAAACTCAAGCTCATCAAGAATAGCCAGAAATCACAATAGCATCAATAACATACGCTGACAAGCTCATGCAATGGCTGACATTCCGACGACCTTTGTCACGAGAAGACGGCTTCGCTTGAATGTTGCGGGTCGACAACGAGCGGCTGGGACGGGGCTGACGCCGGCCTCACATCGCCGATTCAGGCCTCGATCAGGATCCGCAACATGCGCCGCAGCGGCTCGGCCGCGCCCCACAGCAGCTGGTCGCCGATCGTGAACGCGCCCAGGTATTCCGGCCCCATCGCCATCTTGCGCAGGCGGCCGACCGGGATCGTCATCGTGCCGGTCACGGCCACGGGCGTCAGCTCGCGGATCGTGGCTTCCTTGGTGTTCGGGACGACCTTCACCCATTCGTTGTCGGCCGCAATCATGGCCTCCACATCGGCCAAAGGCACATCCTTCTTGAGCTTGAACATCAGCGCCTGGCTGTGGCAACGCATCGCGCCGACGCGCACGCAGTAGCCATCGACCGGCACCGCCGGCGTGCCGAAGCCGGCGCCCTGCCCGAGAATCTTGTTGGTCTCGGCCGGGCCCTTCCACTCTTCCTTGCTGCTGCCGTCACCGAGGTCCTTGTCGATCCAGGGGATCAGGCTGCCGCCCAGCGGCACGCCGAAGTTCTCGATCTCGGCCGGGCCCAGCGTGCGCTGCTTCTCGGCGACCAGGCGGTCGATCTCGAGGATGGCGCTCTTCGGGTCGTCCAGCAGCGCACGCACCGAGGCGTTCAGCGTGCCGAACTGCGTCAGCAGCTCGCGCATGTGCGCCGCGCCGCCACCCGACGCGGCCTGGTAGGTCATCGTGCTCATCCACTCGACCAGACCCGCCTTGTACAGCGCGCCGACGCCCATCAGCATGCAGCTCACCGTGCAGTTGCCGCCGATCCAGTTGCGCCCACCCTTGGCCAGCGCGTTCTTGATGACCGGCATGTTGACCGGGTCGAGCACGATGACCGCGTCGTCCTGCATGCGCAGCGTCGACGCGGCGTCGATCCAATGGCCCTTCCAGCCATCGGCGCGCAGCTTGCCGAACACCTCGCTGGTGTAGTCGCCGCCTTGCGCGGTGATGATGATCTCGCACTGCTTCAGTGCGGCGAGGTCATGCGCGTCGAACAGCTTGCGCTCGTTCTTCGCGAGCGCGGCGGGGGCGTCGCCGCCGGCGTTGCTGGTGCTGAAGAAACGCGGCTCGATGAAGCCGAAATCGCCTTCGGCCCGCATGCGGTCCATCAGCACGGAACCCACCATCCCGCGCCATCCGACCAATCCCGTGAGTGCTGTCGTCGTCATCGTCATTGCCCTTTGTCGAAGAAAGTTGCTGGAAACCTCTTGGTCCCCCGGCTCGTTCGCCGGGGAGACAGGGCGAGACGAACCGGAGCCGGACTAGCTCTTGATCGTCTTGGTTTTGAGGGCGGCCACGACGGCGTCACCCATCTCGCGGGTGCCGACCTTCTTCGTGCCCTCGGACCAGATGTCCGCCGTGCGCAGCCCCGAGGCGAGCACCTGCTGCACCGCCGACTCGATACGGTCGGCGGCTTCGGGCTGGTTGAGGGAGAAGCGAAGCATCATGGCGGCGGACAGGATTGTAGCCAGAGGGTTGGCCAGATCCTTGCCGGCGATGTCCGGCGCGCTGCCGTGGCTGGGTTCATACAACCCCTTCCCGGTCGAATTCAACGACGCCGAAGGCAGCATGCCGATCGAGCCGGTCAGCATCGCGGCCTCGTCGGACAGGATGTCGCCGAACATGTTGCCGGTGACGATCACGTCGAACTTCTTCGGCGCGCGCACCAGTTGCATCGCGGCGTTGTCGACGTACATGTGGTCGAGCGCGACGTCCGGGTACTCCTGGTGGACCTCGGTGACGATGTCCTTCCAGAACTGGAAGGTCTCGAGCACGTTGGCCTTGTCGACGCTGGTCAGCCGCTTGTTGCGCTTGCGCGCCGTCTGGAACGCGACATGCGCGATGCGCTCGATCTCGGGGCGCGTATAGCGCATCGTGTCGAACGCTTCGGGGCTGCCGGCGAACGCGCCGTCCGGCGAGTCGCGCCGGCCACGCGGCTGGCCGAAGTAGATGTCGCCGGTCAGCTCGCGGATGATCAGGATGTCCAGCCCCGCGACCAGCTCCGACTTCAGGCTGGACGCGTGCGTGAGCTGCTCGTAGCAGATCGCCGGGCGGAAGTTCGCGAACAGACCCAGGCTCTTGCGAAGACCGAGGATCGCCTGCTCGGGACGCAGCGCGCGCTCCAGCGTGTCGTACTTCCAGTCGCCGACCGCGCCGAACAGCACCGCATCGGCCGACTGCGCAAGGCGCAGCGTGCTCTCGGGCAGCGGATGGCCGTGCGCGTCATAAGCCGCGCCGCCGACCAGCGCCTGTTCGGTTTCGAACGTCAGGTCCAGCACGCCCAGCACGCGCACGGCTTGCGCGACGATCTCGGTGCCGATGCCGTCGCCGGGCAGGATCGCAATCTTCACGAGGCTATGTCCTTGGTTTGTGGTGTCGTCAGATCGTGTGCGCGAGCCACGGCTTGGTCAGCAGCCGCTCGGCTTCGAACGCACGGATCTTGTCGGCGTGGCGCAAGGTCAGCCCGATGTCGTCGTAGCCGCCGAGCAGGCAGTACTTGCGGAACGGCGCGACCTCGAACGGGATGCTGCCGCCATCGGGCTTGATCACGAGCTGACGCTCCAGATCGATCGTCAGCTTGTAGCCGACGAACGCCGCCACCTCGTCGAACAGCCTCGCCACCTCGTGCTCGGGCAGCGCGATGGGCAGCAGCCCGTTCTTGAAGCAGTTGTTGAAGAAGATGTCGGCGTAGCTCGGCGCAATCAGCGCACGGAAGCCGTACTGGTCCAGCGCCCACGGCGCATGCTCGCGCGACGAGCCGCAGCCGAAGTTCTTGCGCGCCAGCAGCACCGAGGCGCCCTGGTAGCGCGGCTGGTTCAGCACGAAGTCCGGGTTCGGGCGACGCGACGCCGGGTCCTGCCCGGGCTCGCCGCGGTCCAGGTAGCGCCACTCGTCGAACAGGTTCGGGCCGAAGCCGCTCTTCTTGATCGACTTCAGGAACTGCTTCGGGATGATCGCGTCGGTGTCGACGTTCTCGCGATCCATCGGGGCCACGAGGCCGGTGTGCAGGCGAAACGGAGTCATGGTGCGTGCTCAGTAGTCAGCGCGAGAACTCAGACGAGCCGGCGCACGTCGACGAAGTGCCCTTCGATCGCGGCGGCCGCGGCCATCGCCGGGCTCACGAGGTGGGTGCGCCCGCCGGCGCCCTGGCGCCCTTCGAAATTCCGGTTGCTGGTCGACGCGCAACGTTCGCCGGGCTCGAGCCGGTCGGCGTTCATCGCCAGGCACATCGAGCAGCCGGGCTCGCGCCATTCGAAGCCCGCGGCCTTGAAGACCTGGTCCAGCCCTTCGCGTTCGGCCTGCTCCTTCACGAGCCCCGAGCCCGGCACGACCATCGCGAGCTTGACGTTCGCCGCAACCCGGCTCTTCAGCCGCTTCACGACCGCTGCGGCCTCGCGCAGGTCCTCGATGCGCGAGTTCGTGCACGAGCCGATGAAGACCTTGTCGATGCGGATGTCGGCAATCGGCTTGTTCGGCTCGAGTGCCATGTACTGCAGCGCACGCTCGACCGCGCTGCGCTTGCTCGCGTCCTTCTCGCGATCGGGATCCGGCACGCGCCCGTCGATCGCCGTGACCATCTCCGGCGACGTGCCCCAGGTGACCTGCGGCGAAACCGCGCTCGCATCGAGTTCGACCACCGCATCCCACTTCGCATCGGCGTCCGAATGCAGCGTGCGCCAGTAGCGCACCGCCTGGTCCCATTCGACGCCGCTGGGCGAGAACGGCCGGCCGTTCACGTACGCGATCGTCGTCTCGTCGACCGCGACCAAGCCGGCACGCGCGCCGGCCTCGATCGCCATGTTGCACACCGTCATGCGCCCTTCCATGCTCAGCGCGCGGATCGCCGAGCCGGCGAACTCGATCGTGTAGCCCGTGCCGCCGGCGGTGCCGATCTTGCCGATGATCGCGAGCACGATGTCCTTGGCGCTGCAGCCGGGCGGCAGCCGGCCTTCGACCTTGATCAGCATGTTCTTGGCCTTGCGCGCGAGCAGCGTCTGCGTCGCGAGCACGTGCTCGACTTCGCTGGTGCCGATGCCGTGCGCCAGCGCACCGAACGCGCCGTGCGTGGAGGTGTGCGAGTCGCCGCAGACCACGGTCATGCCCGGCAGCGTCGCCCCTTGCTCCGGGCCGATCACGTGCACGATGCCCTGGCGGCGGTCGGTCATCTTGAACTGCGTGATGCCCCACTTGTCGCAGTTGGCATCCAGCGTGTCGACCTGCAGCTTCGAAACCGGATCGGCGATGCCGTGCGAGCGGTCGGTTGTCGGCACGTTGTGGTCGCTGACCGCGAGATTGGCCGACAGGCGCCAGACCTTGCGGCCGGCGAGCTCGAGCCCGTCGAAGGCCTGCGGGCTCGTCACCTCGTGCACCAGGTGCCGGTCGATGTACAGCACTGACGTGCCGTCCTCCTCGGTATGGACGACGTGCTCGTCCCAGATCTTGTCGTAGAGGGTGCGCGGCGGCATGGGCGTACTGCGGGGCTGGCGGGTCTCCGATTCTAGGGGCTCGCCGTTGGCCGCGCCCGCGTGGTGGTACTGCGCAATGAAAATGGGGCGCCCGAAGGCGCCCCAATGACTGCACGAGCCGTCGGCTTACCAGCCGATGTCCTTCAGCAGCGGCACGGTCAGGTCCTTGGGCGGGACCAGCGTGGTCGTCAGGTCGCTGTTGATGTTGGGTTCCATCAGCAGGTTCGGGAACGCGCTGACATCCCAGTGCGACACCGACGAGCCGGCGACCCGCGGGTTCGGCGTGTACAGCAGCGGCCGGCCGGCGAGGTCGGCGCCGGCCTTGCGCGACGTGTCGACGCCGAACGTCGCCGACATCGCGCCGGGGCGACTGCGCGAGCCGTACTTGACCGCCGCTGCAACGCCTGCCTTCAGCGTCGCGCCGTCGGCCTGCGAGACGCTGACCGTCGGGATCACGATCGTCGGATCGGCGCCGCCCAGGCTCGGCGCCGCACCCGCCGCGTTGTTCGCGATGATCACGCCGATCGCACCGGCGTTCTGCGCGTTCTTCGCCTTGACGGCGAACGTGCAGGCACCGCGGTCGATGATCGCGACCTTGCCGTTCACCGCGGCCGTCGTCGCCGCATCGAACGCCACGCAGCCCGTGCCGTTGACCGGATCAACCGGCACGACCGCGAGCACCCCGAACGGTCCCGGATTGACGACCGCCGGGCCG
This sequence comes from Burkholderiaceae bacterium, assembly GCA_035280545.1. GTDB lineage: Bacteria > Pseudomonadota > Gammaproteobacteria > Burkholderiales > Burkholderiaceae_C > DATCSE01. The sequence goes on from DATEFR010000489.1 coordinate 5,890, forward strand.
AACGCGGCCGTTCCGTACGGGTAGTAGCCCGCATACCCCGGCGCCGGCGTCGCGATCTTGATCGATGGCACCGGGCCCAGCGTCTGCATCGCACCGCTCACGGCTTGCGGGCCATTCCACGCGAGCTTCAGCGGATTGATCGCGGACGCCTGACGCTCGGCGTTCGTCATCTGCAGCCAGGTCTTGCCGGCCGTGTTGTCGTACATGAAGCCTTCCCAGATGCTGGGCAGGCCACCGGTCGAGACATACGCGCTGCCATCGGGTGCGATCCGGTAGCCGACCGAGGTGTCGGTCAGCGCCGCGAAGCCCAGGCCGTGGCCCAGCTCGTGCAGCAGCGTCTCGACGAAGTTCACCTTGGTCCCGGCGTTGCCGTCCAGCCCGAGGTAGAACGGCGTGCCGTCGAGGCAGCCGGGGTTGCCGAGGTTGACGTTGAACTGGGTCTTGATGTCGACCGTGCCATAGCCCGAGCCATCGTCCGGAATGTCGGCCGACAAGTTCTCGCCCGAGAGCTTGTTCGCGAGCGCCTGCGGGTACCAGGTGCCCGGCACGCCGCCGGGGAAGTCGTGCCAGATGTTCCAGGCGCTGGCGCTGCCCAGCGTTGCCGAGGTCGCGGTGCAGGCCAGTGCTTCCCAGCCGGCGCTGACGGTGATCGGGACATCGCTGTTCAGGTTCGCCTGCCAGATGTCGGCCACGTAGCGGTAGACGTTCATGCGCTGTTGGCCGAGCGTCGTGCCGGTGTTGCCGCCGACCGGCGCCACCGGCGTCGGGTCGTTGAAGCCGACACCGGCCGCATCGCGGCTCATGATGTTGATCGTCGCGGCAGCGTGAACCGAAGCGGCCGCGCAGGCCAGCAGCACCGATGCCGTCAGCGGAACAAGAGCGGATTGGAAGGTTTTCATCGTCGGCTTACTCCGTCGGCAGAGTGGCGGTCGCAGCGACCGGAGCAGTCTTCACCGCCGCCTCGGCGGCCTCGCGGCTCTGGAAGCAATACTCCTTCAGGCTGCCGTCGGGCTGGCGCACGACGACCGAGTAGTTCATGAACTCGTCGGTCAGCCTGGCGCCGCGGGCACCGCTGTAGTGGTAGCGCGCCAGCGTGGCCTGCGGCGCAAAGCGCAGCTTGCCCTTGGCATGCTGGTCGCGCAGCGCTTGCGCCTCCTCGGCCGTGGCCGCACGCAGTTGGCCCGAGGCCGCATCGCGCACGACGATCTGGCTGGCGCCTGTGTCCACCGGTGCGGCCTGTTCGGGCTTGACCGATTGCGCCGTCGCCTCCTGGGCCACGGCCGGAACCGCCAACGCGGCGATGCTCGCGAGCACGAGGCCTGTACCGGCCGCACTCGCATACGACTTGAACGTTCTTACCATCGGCTTCTCCTGGACTTTCAGTGTTGTCACGCAAGCGCGCCGCGGTTTTTGGCCGCGGCGCGTTCAAACGTTCTGGCTTGTCGCCGACCCTCAGGCCTGTGCCTGGACAGCGGCGGCACGGCGCCGGCTGTAGACCACCATGCAGGTCAGGCCCAACCCGAGCAACGCCCAGCTCGACGGCTCGGGCACCGGGGTGACGGTGAACGAGTCGATGCCGATGTAGTTGGCGTTGTTGGCCCAGCCGGTGTAGTCGATCGCGAAGCGCGCCACCGAGCCGATGCCGGCGGCGGCGTAGCTGAACGTGTACTGCACCCAGCCGCCGGTCAGCTTGATCGCGGGGCTCAGCGAGAAGCTGAACGGGCTGCTGTCGCCGCTGCTGAAGCCGATGCGGATCAGGTCGTAGTACGGATCCAAGATATCCGCCTTCGCGAGAAAGCTCACCGTCCCGGCGGTCTCGGTCGAGAAGATCGGCGTGATCAGGAAGTTGTTGACGAAGCCGCCGGCTGCGGCGCTGTTGTTGTTCGCCGTGATGTAGCCGCCGCCCGTCGAGCCGTCGCCGTAGAAGACGTCGCCCGCGGCGCTGACGTCGCCCTGGGCCCAGTCGGTCGTCCCGATGGGCACGCTGTCGTTCGTCAGCACCCAGCCCTTGCCGGCCAGCGTGGTGATGTCATCGAAGCCTTCGTCGATCAAAGGACCGGCTTGCGCCGATGCAGCCAGCGCCAGTGCGGTCGCGGCCCATAAGTGCTTCAGAGAAGTCATGAACTCCCTCGGAGGGTTGAGTTGGCTACCGCTGGCGAGCGGCCGATCACCCCGAGGTGAGCAATGGGGAGGAAACAGGAGCCCGTTCAGGCTCCGTTGGACCCTCGTGTACGCGACCTGGGGATAACCAAATCCGGCAAGACAGCCCTGCGCTCGCTTCGCATGAACAACGTCAAGAAACGTGAACCTGCGCAACGAACCGGCGAGAGACTATTCGTGCAGGATTCCATGAACAACCCCCGGTTCGTGGGTCCAGCGCGGTCGCAAACAACAAGGCCCCGCAGCGGACTGCAGGGCCTGGGTTCGTGCACGTCGAATGCACTGGAACGCGCGGACATATGTGGACGGCCGAAGCCGTCACGGCATCAGCCGCCGTTCATCGTCATCAAGGCCGCTTCGCGAGCGGCACCACGTTGCGCGGCTTCGCACCGCTGAAGAGCTGGCGCGGCCGGCCGATCTTGTACTCGGGGTCGCCGATCATCTCGTTGAGCTGCGCGATCCAGCCGACCGTGCGGGCCAGCGCGAAGATCGCGGTGAACAGGCTGACCGGGATGCCGATCGCGCGCTGCACAATGCCCGAGTAGAAGTCGACGTTCGGGTACAGCTTGCGGGCGACGAAGTACTCGTCCTCGAGCGCGATCTTCTCGAGCGCCATCGCGAGCTTGAAGATCGGGTCGTCGTGCAGGCCCAGCGCGTCCAGCACCTCGTGGCAGGTCTCGCGCATCAGCTTGGCGCGCGGGTCGTAGTTCTTGTAGACGCGGTGGCCGAAGCCCATCAGGCGCACGGTCGAGTTCTTGTCCTTGACCTGCTTGATGAACTCGCCGATCTTCTCGACGCCGCCCATGTTCTGCACGTCCTCGAGCATGTTCAGCGCCGCTTCGTTGGCACCGCCGTGCGCCGGCCCCCACAGGCAGGCAACGCCGGCCGCGATCGCCGCGAACGGGTTGGTGCCCGAGCTGCCGCACAGACGCACGGTCGAGGTCGACGCGTTCTGCTCATGGTCGGCATGCAGGATGAAGATGCGATCGATCGCGCGCACCAGCACGTCGTTCGGCACGTACTCCTCGCACGGCGTCGCGAACATCATGCGCATGAAGTTCGCCGAGTACGACAGGTCGTTCTTCGGGTAGATGTAGGGCTGGCCGATCGTGTACTTGTAGGCCATCGCCACCAGCGTCGGCATCTTCGCGATCAGGCGGATCGCCGAGATGTCGCGATGCTGCGGGTTATGAACGTCGGTGCTGTCGTGATAGAAGGCCGAGAGCGCGCCGACCAGGCCGGTCATGATCGCCATCGGGTGCGCATCGCGGCGGAAGCCGCGCAGGAAGAACTGCATCTGCTCGTTGACCATCGTGTGGTTCGTGACGAGCTTCGTGAACTCGGACTTCTGCGTCGCGTTGGGCAGGTCGCCCTTGAGCAGCAGATAGCAGGTCTCGAGGTAGTTGCAGTGCTCGGCGAGCTGCTCGATCGGGTAGCCGCGGTACAGCAGCTCGCCCTTGTCGCCATCGATGTAGGTGATGGTCGAATTGCACGACGCGGTGGAGAGGAACCCCGGGTCGTAGGTGAACTTGCCTGTCTGCGCGTAGAGCTTGCGGATGTCGATCACATCCGGCCCGACCGTACCTTTGTAGATCGGCAGTTCCATGCTGGCACTGCCGTCGGAGAACGAGAGCGTGGCTTTGACGTCAGACGGAGTCATAGGGGGTCCTTGAGGTTTCTGGTCGAACAGAATTGCGAGCGAGTATGTCTCCTGCCTGCTCTTCTGCGGCCCGTCTGGCTTGCGGGCTTGCTGGTGGGCGGCGGATCGGCGCGGTGCGCAGCAGGTGGAGCACCTGCACGACCTCCGCGCTTTCCAGCTCGCCTTCGGGCTCCTTGCGGGCGAGCAGCAGATCGAGCAGGTCGTTGTCCGACAGCTCCATCAACGTCTGCAGGCCGCGGGCCTGTTCTGGTGTGATCGTCGCCTCGTGGCGATCGAAGAAGCGCTCGATGAACAGATCGTTCTCGAGCAGGCCGCGCCGGCAACGCCACTTCAACTTGCTGAGCTCGCGGGGGTCGAGGGCGGTGCGCATGGCGGCGTTTCGGGAGGGTATGAACCGCTGTCGGGTCAGACGGCGCGACGCACCATCAGTTCCTTGATCTTGCCGATCGCCTTGGTCGGGTTCAGGCCCTTGGGACAGACGTCGACGCAGTTCATGATCGTGTGGCAACGGAACAGCCGGTACGGATCCTCGAGGTTGTCCAGGCGCGCCGCGGTGTCCTGGTCGCGGCTGTCGGCGATGAAGCGATAAGCCTGCAGCAGGCCGGCCGGGCCGACGAACTTGTCGGGGTTCCACCAGAAGCTCGGGCAGCTGGTCGAGCAGCTCGCGCACAGGATGCACTCGTACAGGCCGTTCAGCTCGTCGCGCTCCTCGGGCGACTGCAGCCGCTCCTTCTCGGGCGGCGTCTCGTCGTTGACGAGATAGGGCTTGATCGAGTTGTACTGCTTGAAGAACTGCGTCATGTCGACGATCAGGTCGCGGATCACCGGCAGCCCGGGCAGCGGCTTGAGCACCACGACATCGGGCAGCGTGCGCATGTTGGTCAGGCACGCGAGGCCGTTCTTGCCGTTGATGTTCATCGCATCCGAGCCGCAGACGCCTTCGCGGCAGGAGCGCCGGAAGCTGAGCGACGGGTCGATCGCCTTGAGCTTCATCAGCGCGTCCAGCAGCATGCGCTCATGGCCGTCGAGCTCGACCTCGAGGGTCTGCATGCGCGGCTTCTCGTCCGTGTCCGGGTCGTAGCGATAAATCTGGAAAGTGCGTTTCGTCATCGTGATTCCCCGGTGCTCAGAACGTGCGGACCTTCGGCGGGATCCATTCCACCGACAGCGGCTTGGTCTTCACCGGCTTGTAGTCGAGGCGGTTGCCCTCGGAGTACCAGAGCGTGTGCTTCATCCACACCTCGTCGTTGCGGCCGTTCGGGTGCTGCGGCGTGTCGCCGTAGTCGTCCACCGAATGCGCGCCGCGGCTTTCCTTGCGGGCGGCCGCCGAGATCATCGTCGCGAGCGCAACCTCGATCAGGTTCTCGACCTCCAGCGCCTCGATGCGCGCGGTGTTGAACACCTTGGACTTGTCGCCCAGGTGCATGTTCTTGACGCGCTCGGCGATCGCTTTGACCGCGACCACGCCTTCGTCCATCGAGGCCTGCGTGCGGAACACGCCGGCGTGCTGCTGCATCGTCGTGCGCAGGTCGTTCGCGACGTCCTGCGCGTACTCGCCCGAGGTGCTCGCATCGAGCTTCGCGAGCCGCGCCAGCGTGTAGTCGGCCGCGTCTACCGGCAGCGGCTTGTGCGCCTTGTCCTTCAGCCCGCTCGCAACGATGTGGTCGCCGGCCGCCTTGCCGAAGACCAGCAGGTCCAGCAGCGAGTTCGTGCCGAGCCGGTTCGCGCCGTGCACGCTGACGCACGAGCATTCGCCCACCGCGTAGAGGCCCTTGATCACCGCGTTCGGGTCGCCGTCCTTGGGCGCGACGACCTGGCCGTGGATGTTGGTCGGCACGCCGCCCATCTGGTAGTGGATGGTCGGCACGACCGGAATCGGCTCCTTCGTGATGTCGACGTTCGCGAAGTTGTGGCCGATCTCGTAGACGCTGGGCAGCCGCTTCATGATCGTCTCGCCGCCCAGGTGGGTCATGTCGAGCACGATGTAGTCCTTGTTCGGACCGCAGCCGCGCCCTTCCTTGATCTCCTGGTCCATGCAGCGCGAGACGAAGTCGCGCGGCGCGAGGTCCTTCAGCGTCGGCGCATAACGCTCCATGAAGCGCTCGCCGTTGCTGTTGCGCAGGATCGCGCCCTCGCCGCGGCAGCCTTCAGTCAGCAGCACGCCGGCGCCGGCGACGCCGGTCGGGTGGAACTGCCAGAACTCCATGTCCTCGAGCGGGATGCCGGCGCGTGCCGCCATGCCCAGGCCATCGCCCGTGTTGATGAACGCGTTGGTCGACGCCGCGAAGATGCGGCCGGCGCCGCCCGTTGCGAGCAGCACGGTCTTGGCCTCGAGGACGTAGACCTCGCCGCTTTCCATCTCGAGCGCGGTGACGCCGACCACATCGCCATCGGCATCGCGGATCAGGTCCAGCGCCATCCATTCGACGAAGAAGTTGGTCCGTGCCCGCACGTTCTGCTGGTACAGCGTGTGCAGCATCGCGTGGCCGGTGCGGTCGGCCGCGGCGCAGGC
>DATEFR010000490.1:0-7162 GCA_035280545.1 Burkholderiaceae bacterium
CGCACGCGGCCCGAGCCGGCAGGTGATCACGTCGCGCTGCGGGTTCTTCTCGTTCAGCACGGTGATCGCGAGCACATGGTCGGATGGCGTCATCGGGCTCGTCACATGCACCGTGATCGGCACGGTGTTGCCGTTCTCGACCAGCGGCGCGATGTCGAGCTTGACGCGGTCGCGCTGCAGCGGCGCGCCGTTCGTGACGGCCTTGACCGCGGCGGGCAGGTCATCGGCCGCGTGCGCCGGGCGGCCGATCAGCAGCGTGCCGACCACGCTGCCAGTCGCGGCATCGAGCAACGCGCGCCGCGTCAGCATCATCGTCGTCATCGCAACGTGGCGAGGTACGCGACCGCGTCCTCGATCTGCTGCGCCGTGAGGATGGTCTTGCCCTGCCAGCTCCTGCCGACGCGTGCATGCCCGTCGCTCCGGTAGTACGCCGGCATGATGGTCTCGGGGTTCACGCGACGCGAATCGACGATGCGCAGGCGCAGCTGCGCGATCGACCAGCGCGCGCCCGCGCCGGCCAGATCGGGCGCGAGCGTGCCCTGGAAGCGCTCTTCGGGAATCGGCGCCGTGTGGCACAGCAGGCACAGCCCGACCTGCCGGTTCGCGACGATCGCGCGGCCGCGCGCTGCATCGCCGGGCGTGTCGGTCAGCGGTGTCGGGATCGCATCGCCGACCACGTCGATCGTCGGCTCGGCATGCGCCGCCGGGCTCGCGGTACTGGCGCTGCAGAACGCGACGAGCAGCATGGTCCCGACCCGCACACCGGCCCCGCGCGCTACGCCCGCTTCAGGCTGTGGTTCTTCAGCGGCAGCTCGCGGATGCGCTTGCCGGTGGCCGCGTAGATCGCATTGAGCACCGCCGGCGCGGCGACCGCGATCGTCGGCTCGCCGACACCGCCCCAGAAGCCGCCCGACGGCATCACGATGGTTTCGACCTTGGGCATGTGCTCCATGTGCACGACCGGGTAGGTGCTGAAGTTGTCCTGCTCGATGCGGCCGTCCTTAACGGTGCAGCCGCCGAACAGCGCGGCCGACAGCCCGTAGACGAACGAGCCCTCGACCTGCGCCTCGATCTGCTGCGGGTTGACCGCGTAGCCCGGATCGGTGGCGGCGACGATGCGGTGGATCTTCAGGTCGCCGTCGTTGCTGACCGAGACCTCGGCGCACGCCGCGACATAACTGCCGAAGCCCATGATCTGCGCGAGCCCGCGGTGCACCTTCTGCCCGTTGACGTCGGGCGCGGGCTGGCCCCAGCCGGCCCGCTCGGCCACCGCGTTGAGCACCGCGAGATGCTTGGGCGAGCTCGCGAGCAGCTTGCGGCGCAGCGCGAGCGGGTCCTGCTTGGTGGCGACCGCGATCTCGTCGATGAAGCTCTCGACGTAGATCGCGTTGTGGTTCAGGTTCACGCCGCGCCAGAAGCCCGGCGGCACGTGCGGGTTGCGCATCGCGTGGTCGATCAGCAGGTTCGGCGCCGCGTAGCCGAACACGCCTTCGGCACCGCTGGGGTTCAGGCCCTGGAAGGTGACCGGGTCCTTGCCGTTCTGCAGGTTCTGCGGCGCGAGCCCGGCGAGGATCGATTGCCCGGAGATGCGCATGTGCCACGCCACCACGTCGCCCTGCGCATCGAGGCCCGCGACCATGCGGCACTGCGTGATCGGGTGGTACTTGCCGTGCAGCATGTCCTCCTCGCGCGACCAGATCAGCTTGACCGGCGTGCCGGGCAGCTCCTTCGCAATCAGCACCGCTTGCTGCAGCCAGTCGTGCGCGCCGCGCCGGCCGAAGCCGCCACCCAGGTTGAGCTTGTAGACGTCGCACTGCGATGGCTTCAACCCGGCTGCTTCGGCCGCGGCCGCGAGCGCCGCCTCGCCGTTCTGCGTCGGGCACCAGACTTCGCAGCGCTCGGGCGTCCAGCGCACCGTCGCGTTCATCGTCTCCATCGTCGCGTGGTTCTGGAACGGATACGAATACACCGCCTCGACCCGGCGTGCGGCGTCGCCAAGTGCCTTCTTGGCATCGCCCTTCTCGTTGCCGACGAAGGCCTGCTGCGCGGTCAACCCTTCCTTCAGCATCGCCGCGATCGTCTCGCTCGAGACTTTCGCGTTCGGACCTTCGTCCCACTCGACCGGCAACGCAGCCAACGCGCTCTTCGCATGCCACCAGGTGTCGGCCACGACCGCGACCGCGCTGTCGCCGACCTTGACGACTTTCTTGACGCCGGGCTTGCCGGCGATCTTCGCCGCATCGAAGCTCTTGAGCTTGCCGCCGAATACCGGGCAGTCGACGATCGCGGCGTTCAGCATGCCGGGCAGCTTCAGGTCCATGCCGAAGACCTGCTTGCCGGTCGTCTTGGCTACCGTGTCCAGGCGCTTGACCGGCTTGCCGGCGACCTTCCAGGTCTTCGGGTCCTTCAGCGCGACCTCGGTCGGCGGCGTCAGCTTCGCGGCCGCGGCGGCCACCTTGCCGTAGGTCGTGGTGCGCCCGCTTCCCTTGTGCGTGATCACGCTGTTCGCGGCCGTGCACTCGGCGACCGGCACCTTCCATTCGTCGGCCGCGGCCTGCACCAGCATCATGCGGGCGGTCGCACCGCCTTTGCGCACGTAGTCGTTGGACTCGCGGATGCCGCGGCTGCCGCCGGTCGAGTAATTGCCCCAGACGCGGTTGCGCGCGAGATTCGTGGCCGGCGTCGGGTACTCGGTGCTGACGCGCGACCAGTCGCATTCGAGCTCCTCGGCGACGAGTTGCGCGAGACCGGTCAACGTGCCCTGCCCCATCTCGGACCGGGCGATGCGGATGATCACCGAGTCGTCGGGCTTCACGACGACCCAGGCGTTGACCTCGGGCGAGGTGGCCAGCGGCGCCTGCGCGAACGCCGTCAGCGGTACGTGGAAGCCGACGACCAGTCCGCCGGCGGCCAGCGCCGAGCCGCCGATGAAGCGGCGGCGCGTCAGCGTCGAGGGGATGGACGGGGTGTCGGCGGTGGGGAGCGAAGAGGTAGTCGTCGTCATGATGAGTTGCTCCTCGTCGCCGGTCAGGCCGCCAGGCCGGCCGCTTGCTTGATCGCGGCGCGCACGCGGTTGTAGGTGCCGCAGCGGCAGATATTGCTCATCGCGGCATCGATGTCGGCATCGGTGGGCTTGGGCTTGTCCTTCAGCAACGCCGCGGCCGCCATGATCATCCCGGACTGACAGAAGCCGCACTGCGGCACATCGAGCGCGACCCAGGCTTTCTGCAGCGGATGCGAGCCGTCGGGCGAGAGCCCTTCGATCGTCACGATCTTCTCGTTCGCGCCGACCGTTGCCGCGGGGCGTACGCAGGAGCGCGTCGGCACGCCATCGATGTGGACGGTGCAGGCACCGCATTGCGCAATCCCGCAACCGTACTTGGTGCCGGTCAGCCCGAGTTGCTCGCGCAAGACCCAGAGCAGCGGGGTGTCGTCCTCGGCCTGAAACTGCTGCACCTTGCCATTCACGTTCAACGTCGCCATCGTGGGTCTCCGTTCGTTGCGGGCAGTGAATTCGGTGGCGATTGTGTACGCGCGTGACGACAAAGTTCCGGGGTCCTGCCGAATACCCTGAGCGATTCAGTCGGACTGCCTCGCAGAATCGTCTCGGACAAGTCCCTCTGCGCGCGAGGGGCACCGAGACGACGAGGAGTGAACATCGATGGCCAAGCAAGACGGCATCGTGCGGATCGCCGGTGCATCGGGCTTCTGGGGCGACACGGCGATCGCCGTGCCGCAGTTGCTCGGCGCGGCACGGCTCGACTACATCGTGTTCGACTACCTCGCCGAGCTGACGATGTCCATCCTCGCGATGCAGCGCGCGAAGGATGCGGCCAGCGGCTACGCGACCGATTTCGTGCGGATCGTGATGCGCGAAAGCCTGCCCGAGCTGAAGCGACGCGGCGTCAAGGTCGTCGCAAACGCCGGCGGCGTGAACCCGCTGGCGTGTCGCGATGCGCTGCTGGCGCTCGCCGGGGAGCTCGGCATCGCGCTGAAGGTCGGCGTCGTGCTGGGCGACGATCTGCGCGTGCGTGCCGATGCGTTCGCGGCGGCGGGTGTCACCGAGATGTTCAGCGGCACACCGCTGCCCACGCCGACGAAGCGGATCGCGAGCATCAATGCGTACCTGGGCGCGTTCCCGATCGCGCGAGCGCTGGAGGCCGGCTGCGACGTCGTGATCACCGGCCGCTGCGTGGACTCGGCCACGACGCTGGGCGTGCTGATCCACGAGTTCGGCTGGTCCGCGACCGATCTAGACCGGCTCGCGCAAGGCACGCTCGCCGGCCACCTGATCGAATGCGGCGCGCAAGGCACCGGAGGCCTGTACACCGACTGGGAGGATGTTCCCGACTGGGAGAACATCGGCTTCCCCATCGTCGAGGTATCGGCCGACGGCAGCTTCGTGATCACGAAGCCGACCGGAACCGGAGGGCTGGTGACGCCGGCGAGCGTCACCGAACAGATGCTGTACGAGATCGCCGACCCGCGCGCCTACCTCGTGCCGGACGTGGTCTGCGACTTCACCGGCGTGACGATGACGCAGGCCGGCGCGCACCGCGTCGAGGTTCGCGGTGCGATCGGCCGTGCGCCGACCGAGCACGTGAAGGTCAGCGCGACCTATGCCGACGGCTATCGCAACGCCGGCTTCCTGACGATCGCCGGCGAGCACGCAGCCGCGAAAGCGCGCCGCACCGGCGCGGCGCTGCTGGCGCGCATGGTGCGCATGCTCGCGGCACGCGGGCTGCCGCCGTTCACCGAGACGCGCCTTGAAGTGCTCGGTGCCGAGGACATGTACGGCGCGCAAGCTCGACCCGCGGTGGCGGACGGCACCCGCGAAGTCGTGCTCAAGCTCGCCGCGAAGTCGTCGTCGAAAGAAAGCCTGGAGCTGTTCGCGCGCGAGTTCGCACCGGCCGCAACCTCGATGGCGCCGGGCACGCTCGGGCTGGTCGGTGGTCGGCCGAGCCCGACGCCGGTCGTGCGGCTTTTTTCGTTCCTCTGGCCCAAGCGCGACGTGACCGTCGAGATCGACATCGCCGGCGAGCGCGAGCCCATCGCGTGGGCGCCGGGCATGCCGCTCGATGTCGCGGCGCTGCCCACAGCGCGGCGCTACGCCGAGTTGCCGATGCCGGCACAGGCACCGCAACGCACCGTGCCGCTGCTCGAGCTGGCGCACGGGCGCTCGGGCGACAAGGGCAACCTCGCCAACATCGGCGTGATCGCGCGCCGGCCCGATGATGTCGCCTGGCTCGCGAGCTGGCTGACCCCCGAGCGCATCGCCGCGCACTTCGCGCACCGCGCGCCGAGCCGGGTCGAGCGGTTCGACCTGCCGGGCGTCGCCGCGATCAACTTCGTGCTGCACGACGTGCTCGGCGGCGGCGGCATGGCCTCGCTGCACACCGACAACCTTGCGAAGGCGTATGCGCAGGTGCTGCTGGCGATGGAGGTGCCGGTGCCGCCCGGCTGATCGTCCGACACCTCGCGCTCGCGGCTCCATGAATGGACAAATTATTGAACATTGTCCATTCATGGAATATGCTCCGATCGCCTCCAACATTGGAGTCGACCTAGTTCGAGCGCGTCTTGAAGCCCCACTCTCAGCCCAAACCGACCCCTGTCGACGTTCACTCGGCCGACACCGCCACGAAGGTGCTGCCGGTGTTCTTCCGGATCTGCGAAGCCTGGGACTTGTCCTCCAGCGAGCAGCAGACGCTGCTGGGCGTCGGCAAGAGCACGCTCGCGCTGTGGCGCGCCGGCAAGGTCAAGGCCGGGCTGGACCGCACGGTGCTCGAGCGGCTGAGCTATGTCTTCGGCATCTACAGCGCGCTGCAGATCCTGCTGCCTATCCCCGAGCGGGCCGACGCGTGGGTACGCCGTGCGAACAGCGCGCCGCTGTTCGGCGGCACGTCGGCGCTGCAGCGCATGCTCGGCGGGCAGGTCGCCGACCTGCTCGCGGTGCACGCGTACCTGAATGCGCAGCGCGGCGGGGACTTCGCGTGAGCCCGACGAAGAAGTCCGCTGCGACAGGCGCCAGCACCACGACGAAGAAGACCACGGCGATCGCCTCCGCGCTGCCGCGGCTGACCGACATCGCCTGGGCCGAGTGCTTCCGCCTCGTGCCGTCGCGCTTTCCGCCGGTGAGCCTGTACGAGCGGGTCGCGTCGGCCGACGAGTTCGACGCGGTGTTCGCGGTCGAGATGCTGACCAATCCGCGGCTGCGTCAGGAGGCCGGCGAGATTTCGCTGGTCGCACCCGATGAGCGCGTGTTCGGCTTGGGCAGCACGCCGGTGATGGCCGCGTTCTGCCACCTGAACGCCCAGGGCAGCCGCTTCTCCGACGGCACCTGGGGCGCCTACTACGCCGCGGCGACGCTCGCGACCGCGGTGGCCGAAGTCGCGTACCACCGCGAGAAGTTCTTCGAGGCGACGAAGCAGGCGGCGATCGACGTCGACTTGCGCGTGTACGTCGCAGCGCTCGCGAAGCCGCTGCACGACGTGCGCGCGCCGCGCTGGCATGCGGTGCATCACCCCGACGACTACGGCGCCTCGCAGGCCCTCGCGCGCCGGCTGCGGCTCGCGAACTCGTGGGGCATCGTCTACCGCAGCGTGCGCGATGCCGGCGGCGAATGCATCGCTGCGTTGCGCCCGAAGACGATCACGCTGCCGGTGCGGCAGGCCCAGCACGTCACGCTGCGCTGGAACGGGATGCGGATCGAGCAGTGGTATGCGAAGGCCGGGCTGCACACGGTGAATCGCGCGCAGCAGTCCTAGCCGCGAGCGTGGGTCACGCCGCCGTCGACCACCAAGGTCGAGCCGACCACATAGTCGCCGGCGCGTGATGCCAGGTAGATCGCGGCGCCCGCCATGTCCTCGTCACGGCCGATGCGGCGTGCGGGGATGCGCTGCGCGATCTCGTCGCCGTGGTCGCGTGCGACGCGGTTCATGTCGGAGGCAAACGCGCCCGGCGCGATCGCGCTGACCGCGATGTTCTCGGGCGCGAGCTTCAGGGCCATGCGCCGCGTCAGCTGGATCAGGCCGGCCTTGCTTGCCGTGTACGAATAGGTTTCCTGCGGGTTGATCGAGATCCCGTCGATGGACGCGATGTTGATGACCTTCGCAACCTGGTGCCGCGCCGCCGCGCGCAGCGGCGCGATCAACGCCTGGGT
>DATEFR010000491.1:0-5593 GCA_035280545.1 Burkholderiaceae bacterium
GGCCAGCAGCCACAGCAGCACGCCGGGCAGCGCCGCACTCGAGCCCAGCGCAACGAGCAGGATCCAGCCCTGCGCACCGGTCGCCACGAACAGCGCGCCGATCACGATCACCGCATGCACGAACAGCAGGGCACGCAGCACGACGCCGACATGGCAGACGTCGAACACCGAGCGCTCGGCCCGCTCGCGGGCCTCGACTTCGGACAGCGCGTCGAACACCGTGCTGCCGAATCCGGTCGGGCCGAAGCCGGTGCTGCGAAACGCGCCGGGCATCGTCGGCCGCGCCCCGCCCGGCGCAGCCGACGGGTCGGGGGCCGGTCGGACGCCGGGTTTCGCGGCATCGGTCGCGGGTGTCGTGGGATCGAGGCGGGCGCTGGGCATGTCGGATAATTGTCCTCAACTCCCGCGTGCGACTCCAGCACGCACCGTGCCGAACGCGTGCGGTGTTGCGCATCCGCCGCCCTCCTCTGCCGTCTGCTCCGCCATGTCCTCCTCCTCGAACCAACTCGACAAGAAGTCCCAAGCCTGGTCGGCACTGTTTTCCGAGCCGATGAGCGAGCTCGTCAAGCGCTACACCTCGAGCGTCGAGTTCGACCAGCGGCTGTGGAAGGCCGACATCGCCGGCAGCCTCGCGCACGCCGAGATGCTGGCCGCGCAAGGCATCATCGGCGCCGACGACCGCGCCGCGATCGAGCGCGGGATGGCACAGGTCCGCGAGGAGATCGAATCCGGCCGCTTCGAGTGGAAGCTCGAGCTCGAGGACGTGCACCTGAACATCGAGGCGCGGCTGACCGCGATCGTCGGCGACGCCGGCAAGCGGCTGCACACCGGCCGCTCGCGCAACGACCAGGTCGCGACCGACGTGCGCCTGTGGCTGCGCGACGAGATCGACGCGCTGGCCCCGCTGCTCGCGCAGATGCAGCTCGCGCTGGTCGAGGTCGCCGAGCCGAACGTCGAGACCATCCTGCCCGGCTTCACGCACATGCAGGTGGCGCAGCCGGTGAGCTTCGCGCATCACCTGCTCGCCTACGTCGAGATGTTCAAGCGCGATGCCGAGCGGCTCGCCGATGTGCGCAAGCGCGTCAATGTGCTGCCGCTGGGTGCGGCGGCGCTGGCCGGCACCAGCTACCCGCTGGACCGCGAGCGGGTCGCGAAGACGCTGGGCTTCGACGGCGTCTGCCAGAACAGCCTCGATGCGGTCAGCGATCGCGACTTCGCGATCGAGTTCGCGTCGTTCGCCTCGATCGCGATGATGCACGTCTCGCGGCTCGCCGAGGAGATCATCCTCTGGAAGAGCCAGAACTTCGACTTCATCGACCTGGCCGACCGCTACTGCACCGGCTCGTCGATCATGCCGCAGAAGCGCAACCCCGACGTCGCCGAGCTCGCGCGCGGCAAGAGCGGCCGGGTCTACGGCCACCTGAGTGCCCTCCTGACCCTGATGAAGGGCCAGCCGCTGACCTACAACAAGGACAACCAGGAAGACAAGGAGCCGCTGTTCGACACGGTCGACACGCTGCGCGACACCTTGCGCATCATGGCCGAGATGGCCGGCGGCATCGTCGTCAAGCCCGAGGCGATGGAGCGCGCTGCGCGGCGCGGTTATGCGACCGCGACCGACCTGGCCGACTACCTCGCGAAGAAGGGCCTGCCGTTCCGCGATGCGCACGAGGTCGTCGCGCATGCGGTCAAGCAAGCGATCGCGCAGGGCGTCGATCTCGCCGAGCTGCCGTTGGCCACGCTGAAGTCGTTCCACCCGGCGATCGCCGAGGACGTCTACGACGTGCTCAGCCTGCGCGGCTCGCTGAACGCGCGCAACGTGCTGGGCGGCACCGCGCCGGCCCAGGTGCGCGCGCAGATCGCGGCGCACCGGGCGCGCCTCGCCGGATGACGTGACGGCGGCCCGGCGCGGCACGTCGTGACAACGACAACGAACCAGGAGCCGCCATGCCCACTGCCTCGCCGAACGCCATCCACGAAGTCTTCCCGTACCTGCGCGTGCGCGATGCGAACGCCGCGGTGCGCTTCTACACCGCGGCCTTCGGTGCCACCGAGCGGTTCCGCCTCACCGAGCCGTCGGGCCGCATCGGCCATGTCGAGCTGCAGTTCGGGCCGGCGGTCGTGATGCTGTCCGATCCGTACCCCGAGTACGGCATCCTCGCGCCGGCCGAAGGCGAGGACGGCGGCGCCTCCGTGCACCTGCATGTGGATGACGCCGACACGATGATCGAGTGCGCGGTCGCCGCCGGTGCGACGCTGCTGATGGCGCCGCAGGACCAGTTCTACGGCGAGCGCAGCGGCAAGGTGCGCTGCCCGTTCGGCACCACCTGGCTGATCGGCCATTCGATCGAAGCCGTGGACCCTGCCGAGATGCAGCGGCGCTACACCGCGTTGATGCAGGAAGGTGGTTCGGGCGAATCGAGCTAGCGGCCGCGCAGGAAGTCGGCCTGCGCGGGGCGGCCCGGCAGATCCAGCGCCGCGGTCGCGGCCGGCGTCTGCGCGAGCAGCCTGCCCTGGCGATAAACCTTCAGCCGCGTCGCCCGCAGCCGGATCGCCTCGACCGGATCGCGCGCCTGCAGCAGCACGAAGCTCGCCTCGCAGCCGGCCTCGAGGCCGTAGCCCTCGAGCCCCAGCACCTTCGCCGCGTTGACGGTCACCGCATCGAAGCAGTCGCGCATGCCGCGCTGGCTCGTCATCTGCGCGACGTGCAACCCCATCTGCGCGACCTCCAGCATGTCGCCCGAACCCAGGCTGTACCACGGGTCCATCACGCAGTCGTGGCCAAACGCGACGTTGACGCCGTGCGCGAGCAGCTCGGGCACACGGGTCATGCCGCGGCGCTTCGGGTAGGTGTCGTGCCGGCCCTGCAGCGTGATGTTGATCAGCGGGTTCGCGATGACGTGCACGCGGGCCTCGGCTATCAGCGGCAGCAGCTTGCTGACGTAGTAGTTGTCCATCGAGTGCATCGAAGTGCAGTGCGAGCCGGTCACGCGGCCCTGCAGCCCGAGCCGAACGGTCTCGGCGGCCAGCGTCTCGATGTGGCGCGAGTGCGGGTCGTCGGACTCGTCGCAGTGCATGTCCACCGGCAGGCCGCGCTGCGCGGCGATCTCGCACAGCAGCTTCACGCTCGCGGCGCCGTCGGCCATCGTGCGCTCGAAGTGCGGGATGCCGCCGACCACGGCAACGCCCTTGTCGAGCGCGCGCAGCAGGCTTTCGATGCCGCCGGGCGTGCGCAGCACGCCGTCCTGCGGGAACGCGACCAGCTGCAGGTCCAGGTAGGGCGCGACCCGGCGCCGGACCTCGAGCAGCGCCTCGACCGCGAGCAGGCTCGCGTCGCTGGTGTCCACATGCGAGCGGATCGCGAGCAGCCCTTTGGCGACGGCCCAGTCGCAGTACGCGAGCGCACGCTCGATCAGCGCCTCGGCCGTCAGCAGCGGCTTCAACTCGCCCCACAGCGCGATGCCTTCGAGCAGCGTGCCGCTCTGGTTCACGCGCGGCAGGCCGTAGCTCAGCGTCGCGTCCATGTGGAAGTGCGCGTCGACGAACGGCGGCGCGACCAGCAGCCCGGCTGCATCCACCGTTTCATGGGCCGGCGCGTCGAGCGCCGGCGTGACCTCGGCGATCCAGCCGCCTTGCACAGCGATGGACATGCCGGTGCGGCCATCGGGCAGCGCGGCGTTGCGGATCAGCAGGTCGAGCATGCGATGAAGCCTCGTGGTGGACGACGTTGTTCAGCGGCGCGCAGGCGGCGGCGTGATGAATCGCGCGAGCACCGTGCCGGTCTCGTCGAGCAATTCGAGTGCCGGGCCGTCGAGACCGCCGTTGACGATGTGCCAGCGCGCGCACGCCTGCAGGGCCTGCGCGAAGCGGCTCTCGAGGTCCAGGGCGGCACGATCGGGGCAGGCCATGCGGGTCATGACGATGCCGGGGCCGAACGTGAGCCGCGCCCCGTCGAGGTCGAACCGGCCGCCGAACTGGTTGCAGCCGCCGAAGCCTTCGAGCTTGCCGGCTCGCGCCGCCGGCGCGGCAGCACTGGCCGACGCGCTCGGCGGCGCCGCGCTCAAGGTCATGAACGGCTCCTGCGCGGCACCCTGGGGCTTCTTGATCTGGGTATGGCCGATGTTCAGCAGCACCCAGCGCACATCCAGCGGCGTCTGCGGCATGGGCACGGCGGTGTCCATCGGCGGCGACGAGGCGGCCGTGTCTGCGGCATGAACCGGCGAGGCGGCGAGCCCGCACAGCAGCACCGTGCATGCGGCCCAGCGCCCGGCGCGAACGAATCCGAGATCGACGTGCATCGGGACACTATAGACCCGCACCCGTGCCCCGAACGGCAGCGGCGCGAAGGCGGCCGCTCAGGCGCGGCGCCGCATCGGGACCTGATACAGCCAGACGCGCCGTCCGTCGGCGCATTCGAGCACCTTGCTCGCGGCCAGCCCCGGCGCGTCGAACTCCAGGCTCGCGAGCCACGCGCCCGGCTGCAGCTCGCGCATCGCCTTCGCGGCGGCGCGCGCCATGCTCTCGGGGCGCTGGAACAGATAGACCAGCGCGAACGGCGACCAGTCCGCGGCCCAGATGTCGGTGTGCCGCACCGTCGCATCGCGGCAGCGCAGCGCGCAGGCCAAGCGCAGCGGCCAGCTCCACTCCCAACCCGCCAGCGCAGCCTGCGGATACTCGCGTCGCAGCTCGCGCAGCCCGTCACCCAGCCCACAGCCGGCATCGACGATGCGCGCGCCCGGCGCCAGCGGCACCAGTTGCGCGAGGCCGGCGAGCGCGCCGCCCGGCGTCGGGAACAGCGGCGCATCGCGCCACGCGCGCAGCGGATAGACGACGATCAAGAGCCCGAGCGGCAGCAGCCAGGCCCAGGCCGGCGGCGAGCCGGCGAGGCCGGAGGCGGCCAGCGACAGCGGGAAGCCCAGCGCGATCAGCGCGCGCCGCCAGGGGGTCGCACCGAAGAAGCTGAGGCCGACGCCGAATGCAGCGGCGATCGACAAGGCTGCGGCCGGCGGCATGCCCAGCCTGCCTGCCAGGATGAACAGCAGCCAGCAGGCCAGCCAGCTCAGCAGCGCCGGCAGGGGCCAGGCCTTGCTCATGGCGACAGGGCTTCGACAGGCTCAGCCCGAGCGGGATTGTGGAACTGCGACATGTCGGGACAGGGCTTCGATACCTCAGCCCGAACGGGAATGTGCCGCGCTCAGAACTTGAACGCGAGGCGCACGCCGCCCCAGTGCCGTCCGTTCACGACGATGGGCGCAGCCGCTTCCTTCATCACGACGAAGTGGCCGCCGCCCATGTCGCGCCGGTAGGTCTGCAGCAGGAACGGCCGCTGGTTGCGCGCGGATGCGAGCCCGGTGCGGTCGTTGAAGATGCGGCGGTAGCGGCTGTTCGCGCTGTCCCACGCGAGGTCGCCGCGCTGCGGCTGGTTGTACTTGCGGTTGTGCGTCGCGATGTAGCCATTGCGATCGGCCGCGATGCAGAACACGACCTTGTCGCTCAGGCCCAGCACGCGCTCCTGCACCTGCGGGAACAGGCGGTCGGCCAGCGCGACGAAGCGCGTCGCGTGCTGCGCCGGGTTCGTGTTCGGGATCGCCTG
>DATEFR010000492.1:0-3895 GCA_035280545.1 Burkholderiaceae bacterium
GCGCTGCTCGTGACCGAGCCGGCCGAGTTCGACACGACCACGTCGTAGCTGCCCGCATCGGAGCTGCTGACCGAGCTGATCGTGTAGCTGCTGGCGGTCGCGCTCGAGATCGCCGTGCCGCCCTTGCGCCATTGATAACTCAGCGTGTCGCTGCCGCTCGCGACGACCGTGAAGGTCACGCTGCTTCCGGATGCGACCGACTGCGACGACGGTTGGGTGGTGATGGTCGGCGCGGTGGTGGTGGACGACGAGCTGTCGTCGGAGCCGCCGCAGCCGCCGACGAACGCCGTCGCGGCGAGCATCACGATGAACAGGACACGGGCAATCACGGTTGGTTTCCCCTCTTTTGACAAGTGCGGCGTGAGCATCGAGGCCCAACGTTGCTCGCACGTTGCTTGGGAGATAGCCGGTTCGGGGGCGTGATTGCGCTGGGTTATCGCGTTGTCGGCGCAAATGCGTCAAGGAATTGGGGTTCCGATGCAGTGCCTACGCACCCGAGCGCCAACCCGTTCGGCACTTCGCCGACAATCGCGAGCTGACGCGGCAGCGGTTGCCGATCCGGGATTCGAGATGGTCGACGGGCGCGCGACGGCGCGGGAGAGATCCGCATGAGCGAGCAGCCCTTGCTGATCGCCCTCGTGGCCGTGCAGTTCCTGATCCACGCGCTCGGCTGGGCCATGGTCGCGCGGCTGACCGGGCGCTGGCGCGCCGCCGAAGGCCACTTCGCGCTGTTCTGGCTGCTGCTGGCCGCGGGCCTGATGATGTACGTGCCGCACCTGCCGGCGGGCAGCCCGCCGCGCAACCTCGGCGATCTGATGATCATCACGTCGAGCGCGCTTCAATACCGCGGGATGGCGCTGTACTGGGGCCAACGCACCCGCAACTCCACCTACCTCGTCGTGCTGACGGCCGCGGCGTGCGTGCTGTGGCTGAGCTTCTCGCAGGCCAACGGCCACGGCATGCGCGTGGCCAACGTCTGCGTGTGGTGCGCGGTGATGATCGTCGCGACCGTGCGCCTGATCTGGCAGCGCGCCCGTGCGGCGATGCCGACCTTCACCGCGGTGGTGGCCGGCGGCTACGCGGTGCTGGCGCTCGCGCTGTTCGCCCGCGCGGTGCAGGCGCTGAGCGTCCCGCCGACGACCAAGATCTCGATCGATGCGGCCCTGCACTCGAACATACCGCTCGCGATCGTGGTGATGTTCGTCGGCGGCCTGATCAACCTCGCGCAGGTCCGCCTCGTGCTGAGCCGGGTGCTGCAGCAGCTCACCGCGCAGGCGCACACCGACGCGCTGACCGGCGCCGTCAATCGGCGCGGGCTGATGCAGTACGTCGAGCAGCTGCATGCCCGTGCCGGGCAGAGCGGCCACGGCTACGTCGTGCTGATGGTCGACGTCGATCACTTCAAGGCGATCAACGACCAGCTGGGCCACTTCGAGGGCGACCACGTGCTCAAGCGCGTCGCGCAGAACCTGCGCGATGGCGTGCGGGTCGGCGACGTGGTCGCGCGCTGGGGCGGCGAGGAGTTCTGCGTGGTGCTGCCGCGCACGCAACTGATCGAGGCCCGGTCGCTGGCGGAGCGGCTGACTCTGCGAGTCGCGGCGACCGGCACGCCGCGCGTGACCGTCAGCATCGGCCTGGCCGAAGCGCACACCGACAGCGAGCGCGCCGACGACGTCATACGCCGCGCCGATGCGGCGCTGTACCGCGCGAAGGCCGGCGGCCGCAACCGCGTGGTCACGGCAGCGGAGATGGCACCCGCGGCTTGACGCGCCCCTGCACCACGTTGCCGGCACGCGCGAACGTCCCCGCGCCCAGGTGGTGCAGCGTGTGCAGCGCGATGTTGTCGTCGGTGAACGACCAGCGCCCGTTCGCGAACACGCGCGCATCGGCCTGCGCCGAGACGACCTCGACGAAGAACGTGTCGTACGTGTGCTCCGTGTGCGGCTCGCGGATCACCTTGCATTCGAGCCAGGCCACGCAGCCGGCGATCAGCGGCAGGCCCAGCTCGGGGCCGTCGAAATGCTCGATGCCGAAACGCGCGAACTTGTCCACGCCCGCGTCGTCGCGCCCCGAGAGGCTGCCGACCGTGTAGGTCAGGTCGGCGAGCGCGGCGCACGGCAGGTTCAGCGCCAGCACGCCGCTGGCCAGCACGAGCTCGCGCGTGTAGGTGCTCTTGTCGATCACGACCGCGATGCGCGGCGGCGTGAACTCCACCGGCATCGACCAGGCCGCGGCCATCACATTGCGGCGTTCGCCGTCCTGCGTGCTGATCAGCACGGTCGGGCCGTGGTTGACGAGGCGGCTGGCATGGCGCAGTTCGACGGGTTGCTTCATGCAGGCAGTGTAGGGGCCGCCGCCGCGGCATGCCCCGGTCAACGCGCCCGCTGCCCCGACAGCCGCCGCACCACCGCGATGAAACGATCCACTTCGTCGCAGGTGTTGTAGAACGCGAGCGACGGCCGCACGGTGGTCTCGAGCCCGAAGCGGCGCAGGATGGGTTGCGCGCAATGGTGCCCGGTGCGCACCGCGATGCCTTCTCGGTTCAGCGCCTGGCCGACCTCGTCGGTGCTGTAGCCGTCGAGCACGAACGACAGCACGCTCGCCTTGTCGGCCGCAGTGCCGATCAGCTTCACGCCTTGGATCTCGCGCAGGTACAGCGTCGCGTAGTCCAGCAGGTCGTGCTCGTACTGGCCGATCGCCTCGATGCCGATGCGCTCCACGTACTCGAGCGCCGCGCCCAGGCCCACCGCATCGGCGATGTTGCCGGTGCCCGCTTCGAAACGGGTCGGTGGACCGTGGTAGACGGTCTTCTCGAAGGTCACGTCCTGGATCATGTTGCCGCCGCCCTGGTACGGCGGCAGCTCCTCGAGCACGTCGCGCTTGCCATAGACCACGCCGATGCCGGTGGGCCCGAAGATCTTGTGGCCGCTGAAGACGAAGAAGTCGCTGCCGGTCTCCTGCACGTTCACGCGCATGTGCGAGACCGACTGCGCCCCGTCGACCAGCGTCGCGGCGCCGGCGCGCTTCGCGAGCTCGACGATCTCGCGCACCGGCACCACGGTGCCCAGCGCGTTCGAGACCTGCGTGACCGCGACCATCTTCGTCTTCTCTGACAGCAGCCGCTGGTACTCGGAGAGGATCACCTGCCCGCTGTCGTCGACCGGGATCACGCGCAGCTTGGCGCCCTTCTCGTTCGCGAGCATCTGCCACGGCACGATGTTCGCGTGGTGCTCGAGGTGCGACACGATGATCTCGTCGCCGGCGCGGATGTGCTTCTGGCCCCAGGTCGAGGCGACCAGGTTGATCGCCTCGGTGGTGCCGCGCACGAAGACGATCTCCTCGCTCGAACTCGCGCCGATGAAACGCTGCACGATCTTGCGCGCGCCTTCGTACGCATCGGTCGCTCGCGCGGCCAGCTCGTGCGCGGCACGGTGGATGTTCGAGTTCTCGTGCGCGTAGAAGTACGCGAGGCGGTCGATCACGGCCTGCGGCTTGTGCGTCGTCGCCGCGTTGTCGAACCAGACCAGCGGCCGGCCGTTGACGTGCTCGGAAAGGATGGGGAAATCGCGCCGGACCGCATGCACGTCGAACGGCGCCGAGCCGCTCGCACGCGTGCCCGGTGCGCGCTCGGGCGCGGCGCGCGGTGCGGCGCCGGGGTGAGAAAAATCGAGGAAGTAGAAGGGCGAGGCCCCACCCTCACCCCAACCCTCTCCCGCCCTGCGGGAGAGGGAGCTGTCCACGGGGACGCCGAGCGCCGTGCCGCCGGCGCGGCTGTCGAGCGCGGGCGCCGCGGTGTAGACCACGTCGGGCACGCCGTTGCCGGCCGCCACCTTGGGGAAGCGCACAGGTTGCGCTGAAACGATAGCCGCGATGTCTTGCGGCGAGGTCGGTGCGA
>DATEFR010000493.1:0-3290 GCA_035280545.1 Burkholderiaceae bacterium
GCGCGCCGGCGATGACCGACCTGATCGGCGGCCAGGTGCAGCTGACGCTGGACACCAGCATCGCCGCGATTCCGATGCTGGAGGCCCACAAGGTCAAGGCGCTCGCGGTCACCGCGGCGAAACGCTCGGTGCTATTGCCGCAGGTGCCGACGGTCGCCGAGGCCGGCTTCCCCGACTACGAGATGTTCTCGTGGGTCACGATCGTCGCGCCGCGCGGCGTGCCGGCGGCGGCGCAGCAGAAGCTCGCGAAGGCGCTGGCCGACACGCTGACCGACCCGGCCGTGCGCGCCGACCTCGAGAAGGCCGGCCTCGAGGTCAACCCGCAGCCCGGGTCGGCCTTCGATGCGCGCGTCGCCAAGGAGCTGCCGCTGTTGCGTGCCTACGTGCACAAGGCCAACATCCCCTACGAATGAAATGACAGCCCCTCGTCCGACGAGTACGTCGGCCGATCCCCCGAGGGGATGCGGGCCGGCTTGGCTGGGCCACGAAGGGGCCACTGCGTGGCCCTTGCCCGGCGCTCGGCCCGCTGAAGACTGGAAGCTCCGATGACACTCAACCTCACCCTGCCTGAACTGCCCGCCGTCGAGCTGCGCCGCCTGATCGGCAGCAAGCAACTGTCGCCGGTCGAGCTGATGGATGCCTGCATCGCCCGCATCGAGGCGCTGAACCCGGCGGTCAACGCGATCGCCGCGACCGACTTCGAGCGTGCCCGCACCGCGGCGCGGGCTGCCGAGGCCGAGGTGATGCGCGGCGCGCCGCTACCCGCGCTGCATGGCCTGCCGCTGGGCGTGAAGGACCTGCAGGACACCGCGGGCCTGCTGACCACCTACGGCAACGTCGGCCTGCGCGGCAACGTGCCGGCCGCGGACAACGGCCTGGTCGCGCGGTTGCGCGCGGCCGGCGCGATCGTCACCGCGAAGACCAACGTGCCCGACATGGGCGCCGGCGCCAACACGCGCAACCCGGTGTGGGGCGCGACCGGCAATCCGTTCGACCCGGCGTTGAACGCCGGCGGCTCGTCCGGCGGCTCGGCCGCGGCGCTCGCGGTCGACATGCTGCCGATCTGCACCGGCTCGGATACCGGCGGCTCGCTGCGCATCCCGGCCGCGTTGTGCGGCGTCGTCGGCATGCGGCCGTCGCCGGGGCTGGTCGCGAACGATGCGCGGCCGCTGGGCTGGTCGGTGATCTCGGTGCTCGGGCCGATGGGGCGCAGCGTTGCCGACACCGCGTTGCTGCTCGCCTCCAGCGTCGGCTTCGAGGCGCGCGATCCGTTGTCGCATGCGGCCGCGCCGGCGCAGTTCTGGCCGCTGCCGGAGGTCGACCTCGCGAACCTGCGCGTGGGCTACACCGAGGACTTCGGCGTCTGCATCGTCGACCCGGAGATCCGCCGCGTCTTCCGCGACCGCATCGAGGCGATCCGACCGTGGGTCGCGAGCTGCGAACCGCTGGCGCTGCAGCTCAGCGACGCCGACCGCACGTTCGACATCCTGCGCGCCGAATCCTTTCTCGCGGCGTATGCGGACACGTACCGCAACGCGCCCGAGACGCTGGGCCCGAACGTGCGCGCGAACGTCGAGATGGCCGCATCCATCACGCTCGCGGACCGCGCCTGGGCGCACCTCGAGCAGACGCGCATCGCGCGCCGCTTCGCCGCGGCCTTCGAGCGCTACGACCTCATCCTCGCCCCGACCACGCCGGTCTCGCCGTTCCCGTGGAGCGAGCTGTACGCGCAGCGCGTGGACGGCCAGGCGATGCGCAACTACTACCACTGGCTGGGCCTGACCTACGTCGTCACGCTGGCGACCAACCCGGCGCTGGCGCTGCCGTGCGGCCGCGACGAGCACGGCATGCCGTTCGGCCTGCAGATGATCGGACGGCTGCGCGGCGATGCGGCGCTGCTCGCGGCCGCGCAGGCGTTCGAGAGCGCGTTCGCGGCGACGCCGGCGCTGCAGCGCCCGCGCCCCGATCTGGCGCGGCTGCACGATCCGCGTCCGGAGCTGAAGAGCATCGTGACGCATCCGCCGATCGAGGCGCCATCCAGCAGCGCATTCGCTGCGGCCGTATCGACTGCCGTCTAACCCCGGTTCCCCTTGGGGCGCCGAAGGCGCTACGGAGGTGGGTCAATGCAATTTTCGGGGTTTGCGGAAGGACTTGGGCTTGTAGACGTTGCCTTCCCATTCACCGTCGGCCGCTTCGTGGCCGCGGGCGCGGCGGATCGCCGCGTCGGCGGCGCGCTGCGCCTCGCGGCGCCGGCTGCGCCAGTGCCACAGGGTGTCGAGGAACCGGCGCGAGCCTAGCCAGCTGCGCCGCACGGCGGCATCGAAACGGCCGCGCCGCCGCGCGCCGATCAGCAGCCGCAGCATCAGCACGATGCAGACGGCGAGGACGACTCCGGCGAACAGCTTCTCGATCACGACGCAATGGTAGCGAGACAGCTTCGCGTTGTGCCGCGGAATCTCACCGAGGAATCGCACCTGTGTCGTCGGGGGCATTGCGCGGGGCGCGACGGAACAGGGACCGCGCCGCCGGGCTCAAAGTGGGGCTGGCCCGAAATGGCCGGCAAGGAGTAAAGACCATGAAGCAACTGAAGCATTGGCAAGATCCGGTCAACGCGCTGCTGGGCGCGTGGCTGGCGCTGTCACCCTGGGTGGTGGGCTATGTGGCGAACACGACGGCGAACTACAACGCCGTCGCCGTCGGCGCATTGCTGATCGCCGCGGCGCTCGGTGCGATGTTCATTCCGAAGGCCTGGGAAGAATGGACCGAGGTGATCCTCGGCTTGTGGCTGATCGTGTCGCCGTGGGCTCTGAGCTTCGGCAACGACCGACTGGCGCGCAACACCGCCGTCGGCACCGGTATCGTCGTCGCATTGCTGGCGTTGTGGACGCTCGCGACCGACAAGGACTACAACGGTTGGCTGCACCGGAACGAGCTGCCGCAGCAGTGACAGCGACGTGACCCGAATGCGGCGCGACTACGGCGCTGCAGGGGCCGCGGCCCGCGTCGCGGTCCAACGGGCCACGCTATCGAGCAGACCGGCCAGCACCTCCGCATCCCGGCGGCCGCTGCGCACCGGAACATGAAACGAGTGATCGGCGTCGGCGACGAGTTCGAGCGTGGCAATCTGACCCAGGCGACCGACGAGCGCGCGCAGCAGCGTCTCGTCGGCCAGCTCATCCTTCGTGCCTTGGAGGAACAGCATCGGGCACTGCACCTGCAGCAGATGCTCGCCGCGCTCGGCCGCCGGCTTGCCGGCCGGATGCAGCGGAAAGCCGAAGAACACCAGCCCG
>DATEFR010000494.1:0-2501 GCA_035280545.1 Burkholderiaceae bacterium
GCCTGAGCGGGCCCTTCGATACCTCAGGGCGAACGGGTGGCGCGGCGCGCCAACAGCAAGAGCCTGCACTTCTCTGCGTGACTCTGCGTCCTCTGCGCCTCTGCGGTGAAAAAGATCGTTCGACTGCCTCATCAGCACACCATCACGCGCTCATCGGCCACTTCGCCGCGCCGGCCGCCACCTCGAACGGGTAGACGGTGACGAAGCGGTTGCCGGCGTACTGGATCAGCACCGGGCTCGCGAACGTGTTCTGGCCGTCGGCGCCGAACTTCACGCGCGACCACGGCATGATGGTCTTGTCGCCCGGGATGTCGGTCGCGGCGAGCGCGTCGCGCACCTTCTGGCCATCGGTCGAGCGCGCGCGGTCGATCGCATCGGCCAGCACGATCAGCGCGGTGAACTGGCGCGAGGTCTGGTCGTTCAGGTCGCGGCCGGCGCGGGCCTTGAACTTCTCGTTGACCGCATGCGCCGAGGCGCGCTTCTCGCCGAGATCGACCGAGAAGCTGGCGCGCGTGATCATCCCGTTGAGCTTGTCGCCCACCGCATCGAGCGTCGGCTTCTCGACGAAGCCGGCGGCCTGCGCGATGATGCTCTTCGGCTTGTAGCCGAGCTCGCCCATCGTCTTCACGAGCAGGATCGCATCGGTCGTGTAGCTCGACGGCATCAGCACGTCGGGGTTCGCGCTCTTGATCTGCTGCACCTCGGCCGTCAGCGACGGCGAGCTGTTGCGGTACTTGATGTCGCACGCAACCTTGTAGCCGCGCTCGGTCGCGAGCTTGCGCTGCACATTGGACGAGTCGGTGCCGAAGATCGTGTCTTCGTAGAACAGGCCGACGCTGCCGATCTTCTGGCCCTTGGCCTTCAGCGCATCGAGGAAGTTGAACATCGCCTCCGAGAACATCTCGTCGTGCGCCGCGGTGCGGAAGAAGAACTTCAGGTTGCGCCGGTGCAGGCTGGGCGACGACGAGTCGGCGCAGACGAAGGGCACGCCGTAGCGCTCGCAGGTCGCACTCACCGTCGTCGAGACCGACGAATGGAAGCAGCCGACGATCGCCGCGACCTTCTCCTGCGTGATCAGCCGCTCGGCTTCGGCGCGGCCCTTCTGCGGGTCGGCCTGGTGGTCGGCGTAGACGATGCGGACCTTCGCGCCGCCGAGGCCCGCGAGGCCGGCGTTCTTCGCGGTCGGCAGCTCGAGGTTGGTGGCGGTGTTGATGACCTCGAGCGCGGTGTCGAACGCATGCTTCGCATCGGTGCCGACCTGCGCCGTCGGGCCGGTCATCGGGTAGATCGCGCCGATCACGACCTCGGTGCCTTGCGCGCGTGCGCTTGCCAGGGCGCCGGCCAGGCCAGCCAATCCGATCAGGGTGTCTCTGCGGTTGATCATCGTGTGTCCTTCTCGTCGTCTCAGAGTGCGGCCAGGTGGCTGTTGCGGATGTCGGTCACGAGCATGTGGCCGGGCTGGTGAGTGATGGCAAAAGGCGGGCGCGCGGCGCGGATCGCCTGCTGCGGCGTCACGCCGCAGGCCCAGAACACCGGGATCTCGCCGGGCCGGACTTCGGCGCGCTCGCCGAAGTCGGGGCGGTCGAGATCGCGAATGCCGATCTCGCTCGGATCGCCCAGATGCACCGGCGCGCCGTGCACGGCGGGGAAGCGCGAGGTGATCTGCACCGCGCGGATCGCCTGCGCCGCCTTCATCGGCCGCATGCTGACGACCAGGTTGCCGCCGAAGCGGCCCGCACGCTGGTTCGGGATGTCGGTCACGTACATCGGCACGGTCGTGTCCTGCTCGATGTGGCGGATCGGCACGCCGGCATCGAGCAGCGCCTCCTCGAACGACAGCGAGCAGCCGATCACGAAGCCGACCAGGTCGTCGCGCCACAGGCTGCGCAGGTCGGGCACACGCTCGGCCAGCTCGCCGTCGCGGAACACGCAGTAGCCGGGGATGTCGGCGACCAGGTCCACGTCGCCCAGTTCAGGCACGCGGCTGCTGCCCGGCTCGGTCATGCCGATCACCGGGCACGGCTTCGGGTTCAGGCGCGCGAAGCGCAGGAACTCGTCGGCGTAGTCGCGCGGCAGGATCGCGAGGTTGCCCTGCGTGTAGCCGGGGCAGACGCCGGCGGTCGAGCGCGTGAAGCGGCCTTCGCGCACGGCGCGGCGGAAGTCGGCGGGTGAGGTCCAGGCAGTCGACATCGGGTTCCTTCGTCGTCGTGATCCGCGGGTTCACTCGATTGAGCACGAGTTGTGCTCACTGTAGAAACCGCATGCCGATGCTGTCCATCGAAGAATTGTCGGCACGGCTGTTCAACGGAGCTGAACAGCCGGCGCACCACGCTGAGGCCCGCGAGCACGTGTTCGTGCGCGCCGCACCACTCGGAGTCCTGGAATCCATCCGTGAATACCCGCTTCGTCGAAACTTTCGTGCTGCTGGCTCGCGTCGGCAGCGTCCGCCGCGTCGCCGAGCGGCTGCATGCGACACCCGGTGCGATCTCGATGCGCGTGCG
>DATEFR010000495.1:0-6116 GCA_035280545.1 Burkholderiaceae bacterium
GGGCGCGTCGGCTGCACGCCCATCAGCTCGAGCAGCAGCGCGCGAGCGCCGGCACTGTCGTGCGGCGCGAGTGCGCTGGCCATGCGCAACAGCGGGTCGTAGGCGGGGCGGAAGTCCGGGCTGATGTGCAGCACCGCGAGCAGCGGTTGCTGCACCTGCGCGAGCATGCGCCTCACGTCGGCCGATGGCTGCACCCCGCGGCCGACTTCGACGAAGCGGTTGCGCGCGGCCCAGTACGCGGCCAGCCGGGCGGCCCACGCCGCATCCGGTGCAGGGCCGGCGATCTCGTCCGGTTCGACCCGCCACTCGCGCAGCAGCGCGACCAGTCGATCGCCGGGCTGTGAATCGGCCACGTAGGTGATGCGCGGGGCGCGGTACGCGACGACGGGGCGATCGTCGGTGTTCAGCGGTGCGTCGCCCGCGAAACGCGTCAGCGCACCCGGCCCGGCGACGAAGCTGCCGAGCAGCGCGAGCTCGTCGTCGAGGCCGAAGGAGGCCGGGCTGTGCGGCAGCGCCGCGCTGGCGATGCGCTCGCGCAGGCGCGGCACGTCGAACCGGCTGCCGCCATCGGCGCGCGCGACCAGGCCCAGCACGGGGGTCTCCAGGCTGTTCGTCGCGAGCAGGGCCGATGCGTTCGGATAGACCGAGACGAAAGCGCGCACGATGCTGCGCAAGGTGGCCAGGTCGAGCTGGTGCAGCGGCAGCCATTGGCAGAACACGCCGTCGGCAGCAAGCCGGCTGCGTACCGCGCGGAAAT
Source organism: Burkholderiaceae bacterium (assembly GCA_035280545.1). GTDB lineage: Bacteria > Pseudomonadota > Gammaproteobacteria > Burkholderiales > Burkholderiaceae_C > DATCSE01. The sequence continues at coordinate 758 of DATEFR010000495.1, forward strand.
GTTCGACCGTGTACAACGCGCCGGAGCCGCTGCGCGCCGGGTGGAAGTTGTCGGAGACGATCAGGTCGTAGCGCTCGCCCGCGGTGCGCACGTAGCGCCGCGCGTCGGCCGCCATCACGTGCAGGCGCGGATTCGCGGTGCCGTTGCCATCATCGATTGCGCGCCGGAAGTAGGCCGATGCGGCGATGACCTCGGGCAGCAGTTCGACCGCGTCGACTTGCAATTGGGCGTCCTCGGCGGCCGAGGCGGCGGTGACGCCGGTGCCCAGCCCCAGGAACAGCGCGCGCCTCGGGTTCGGGTGCAGCAGCAGCGGCAGCAGCGCCTGGCGCGCGTCGGTGTAGCGCGTCGCGCTGCTGCCTTCCTGCTGCCGGTTGTCGATGCGCAGGCGCGCCACGCCGCCGGCGTCTTCGACCACGCTGACCGCGGCGGTCGCCCCATCGCGGTAGCTGACGATGCGCCCGCCGGCCGGCACGTCGACGAACGCCAGCGGCGGTGCCCACAGCGCGAGCGCCAGAGCCGCAGCCGCGCCTACGAACCACGTCGGCGCCGACCAGCTGCGCCGTGTGGCCAGCAACAGGTAGCCGCCCGCGATCAATGTCAGCGCGAGCTTCGGACCGATGGCCGGTATCAGCAGCACGCCGCAGAGCAGCGGCGCCGCGGCACCACCGAGGGTGTTGACGCCCAGCGCCTGCCCGAACCCGATGCCGCGCGCGCCGGCGGCGATGCAGAGATGGCTGAACAGCGCGCCCATCAGCACGGTGGGCAGCAGGAACGCCGCGGCGGCCAGCGCGGCCTCGGTCGCGAGCGCGGCGCCCAGCGTGGTGCCGAACGCTTGCGACGCGGCCGCCTTCAGATCCGGCGCGGCCCACAGCGCCACGGTGCCGAGCACGCACGCGCCGGCGAGCGCGTGCAGCAGGCGATCGGATCCCGCCGTTGCGCTGCGATCGGCTTGCGCCGCCCAACGTCGATAGGCCGCGGCGCCGAGCGCACTGCCGACCAGGTAGACCGCGAGCAGCATCGCGTAGGTGTAGACCGTGTTCTCGGCGACCTGACTCAGAACGCGCACGACGACCACTTCGTAGCCTATCCCCAGCAGCCCGGTCGCGGCCAGCGTGGTCAGCGCGCCGACACGGCCGGATCGTGCGACCACCGTGGTCGCGTCGGCATCGCGTACGGCCGGCTGCACCGGGTGGCCGAAGACTTGCCACGCGACCACGGCGCACAGGAGGTTCAGCGCGGCACAGACGCCCGCGGTGCGCACGAGCCCCAGCTCCGGCACCAGCCAGAACGCCGCGGCCAGCACCCCCAGCACGGCACCGAAGGTGTTGCCGGCGTAGAGCGCGGCGATCGAGGTACCGCCGCGCGCCAGCGGTGCGAGCACGCGCTCCATCGCCGGCAGCGTGGCGCCCATCGCGGCGGTGGCCGGCAGCAGCAGCGCGAACGTGCCGCAGAACGCGAGGCTCCATTGCCACGCGGCCGATGGCTGCACGCCGGTGAGTTCGAGCAGCCAGCCGCTGACCGGCGCCAGGCTCCAGGCGAGCACCACGCTCCACAGGCCGATCACGGTCTCGCAGGCGGCGTACCAGCGGGCCGGGCGCGCACTGCGCGCGATGCGCGGCGCGAGCGCCAGCGCACCGAGCGCGAGCCCGCCGAAGAACGCCGCGACCACCGCGAGCACGGCCGCGGACTCGTGACCGAGCCACAGCATGCTCTGCTGCGTCCAGACGATCTGATAGCCCAGCCCCGCGAACCCCGAGGCCACCATCAACAGCAACGCGAGCCGCGGCTTCATCCGCTGAACGCGATGCGGTAGCCCCACGAATCGAGGTGCGTCGGGATCGCGTTGAACGCCAACGTGATGCGTCGCCCGCTCGGGTTGGGCGGTACGGCATGCATCAGGTAGCTGGGGAACAGCACGACGTCGCCCGGCTCGGGCGCGGGGCTGATCCACTTGTCGGCGCAATACGGGCCGGTGGTGCTGCCGGCATGGTCGTTCTTGAACGCGAAGTCGCTGCCGCCGGGCGACTTCATGAACACGGTGCGCGCATCGGGATGCGTCGCGGTCAGGTACGCGACGCCGGAGATGAAGCTGTTCGCGTGGTTGTGCATTGCCTGGCGACCGCCGGCATCGAGCACGTTGACCCACATCTCCTTCAGCGACCAGCCAAGCCGCTCGCCGAACATCAGCTCGCCGAACGCGACGAGCTTGGGCGTGATCAACGCGGCGGCCTCGACCAGCAGCGGGCTGTCGCTGGGCCGCAGCATCGCGGTGTGCACGAGGTTGGGCGACGAGTTGTTCTCGCGGTCCGCGATGGCGCTGAAGTGCCCGACCAGCCCTGCCACCAACGCGGCGTCCAGCGTGCCGCGGGCCCGCATGAAGGGAGTCGGGAAGAGGCCGGTGACTTCATCCATGCGGTGAGGGTCGCTTGTGGGTTCGGTGAGATGAGTCGTGCGGTGCGCGCGAAGACGCCGTCCGCGGCCACAGGCTAGCCGCCGTTCGCGACAGGCGCGTGACGGCGCGAGTCACCGACTGGTCACCGGGGTGTCATGGCGCCCGCTTACCGTGCGTTCCGTCACGGAAGGGGGGTTCCATGTCTCGACTGATCGCGCGGCGCGGCGTGCTGCACGCCGGCCTGGCCTGTTGCGCCCTGGCGTTGGCGCCGCGTGCACGGGCCTGCGAGTTCTTCTCGTCCAACCTGCGCGTGTTCCATCCGTGGACCCACGCGACCGAGCCCGGCCGCGACAGCGCCGCGGTCTCGATGATCTTCGATCAAGTCACGCGTGCCGATCGGCTGATCGCGGTCGAGACGCCGGTGGCCGAGGGCGCCGAGATGGGCGGTGCCGAGGCGCGCCCCGCGGTCGATTTCGCGATTCCCGAGGGCCGCGAGTCGGCGCTCGCCGTGAACAGCACCTATCTGCGACTCGTGCGCCTGAAGCAGCCGCTCGAAGTCGGCCGGTCCTATCCGCTCAAGCTCGTCTTCGAGAGCGGCGACGTCGTCGCCGCGGCCTTGAACGTGGACTACATGCGCTTTCGCTGAATGCCTTTTGTTGATACGCGCCACCCATAACCAGATGAACCAGGAGAAGCCCTCGATGAAACGACTCTCGAACCGCAGCCAGATCGCGCTGGCGGCCGTCGCCGCGCTCGGTGCCGCGGCCCTCGCCTCGACGCCCGACGTCGCCAGCGCCGGCAAGAACGCCGGCCTGTACGTCTCGGGCGACTTTCACAATCACACGACCTGCTCCGACGGCTCGATCTCAATGCAGAAGCTCGTGAACAAGGCGACCGGCACCGGCGAAGGCTCGTGGGGCCTGGACTGGTTCGTGCAGGCCGGCCACGGCGGCAGCGGCAACCGCAACTGCACGCTGGCCGAGGACGAGAGCCTCGCGACGCCCGCGTACCCGCTGGTCTACTCCAGCACGAGCCCGGCCACGCTGCTCGGCCCGACGACCACCTGGCAGAACTCGAATCCCGCGGTCCAGCCCAAGGGCCTGGTCTCGGGCACCGCGCCGGCCCAGAACATGTGGCGCTGGCAGTCGATCCAGGAGTACCAGTACCCCATCCTCGAGTACCTGTCGCGCCTGAAGGACGTGCCGCTGTTCATCGGCATCGAGACGGTCACCGCCGGCCACGAGCACACCTCGTCGTCCATCATCACCGGGCAGATGCCGCGCAGCATCAACCAGGGCAAGCTGCCGACCAGTGCCGGCTACACGCCGCTGGGCAACGCCTCGGCGCTGGCGCAGTGGGAGTACTGCTTCGACCGCGCCGACACCGACACCAGCCGCGGCAACCTGACGGTCGGCAGCACCGTCGGCAACAACTGGAACTGCTCGGTCACCGGCAGCCTGAACGCCTCCGACCCGAGCTGGAGCCCGACCGCGCAGAAGCTGATGATCGGCAGCGGCGCCGGCAGCGGCACGCGGGGCCACCTGAAGGCGCTCGAATCCGTGAAGTGGATGGGCGAGAACCATCCCACCGGCAGCTACTTCGTGCCGGCCCACCTGGAGCGCGCCGGCCCGTTCAACCCGGACGGCAACAACGGCTTCAACATCGAGCACCTGCGCGACTTCAACAACGCCGCGCCGAAGACCGCGTTCGGCTTCGAGACCCAGCCGGGCCACCATGCGTCGTCGGACCGCGGCGAGTACTTCCCGAAGCGCAACAACATCGGCGGCGTGCTGGTCGACTCGGTCGGCGGCACGACCTACGGCGGCACCGGCGTGTACGGCGCGCAGGTCGGCGGCGTGTGGGACGCGCTGCTCGGCGAGGGCCGCAACTTCTGGTTCTTCTCGAGCTCGGACTGGCACAACCGCGGCATCTTCGGCCCCGACGATCGCCGTTCGACGCAGGACTTCCAGCCCGGCGAATACCAGCGCGACTACGTGATGGTCCGCGATGCGCAGCGCCGGCACGGCGACGAGGGATGGCATGCGGCGCATGGCCGCGGCCACAAGGACAAGGATCTGGTGACGCCGCAATCCATCGTCGATGGGCTGCGCAGCGGCAACAGCTTCGGCGTCACCGGACAGCTGATCGACCGGCTCGCGTTCGTCGCCTGCGCGACCTATGGCGGCAAGCTCCCGCCGGCGGTCGAGGCGATGGGCAACGGCATGGTCGAGGCGATGGCGTTCGGCGCGGCGCTGAAGGGCACCGATGTCGACAACGACGACTGCGCGACGATGGGCGAGAAGCTGGTCGTGCGCCCGGGCGCCGACATCGTCGTCGCGATCGTGGTGCGCGATCCGGCCGGCAAGAACAACTCGCCGTATTCGTTCCCGAACCCGTCGCTGATGCAGATCGGCACGGTGCAGCCGCTGGACCGTCCGGTGCTGGACCACATCGACGTCGTCCGCGGGCTGGTCACCGGCTACCGCAACCCGAGCGACGTGCTGAACTACGCCGGCGAATGGCCGCGCGACTGGATCACGAACCCCAGCCTCGCGAACGTGCCGCCGGCAGCGAAGAACCTCTCGGCCGGCGTGATCAAGACCTTCAACGCCGCGAGCTGGAAGGCCTCGGGCGAGTACCGTCGCATGGTGTTCCGCATCCCCGCCGTGAAGGCGTCGCAGTACGTGCGGCTGCGCGGCAGCAACCTGCCGCCCGGCGTGCCGTACGAAACCGATGCCAACGGCAACCCGCTGGCGGATCTGGCGACCAACGGCAGCAACGTCGCGAACCTGATGATCCCCTGCAGCGACGCGGCTTGCCCGGATCACCTCGCGACGAAGACGGTCGGCGGCCAGAAGTACGTGAGCTACGACGTGGCCGCGTGGTCCGACCTCTGGTTCTACAGCAACCCGATCTACATCGAGGTCAAGGGCTCGACCGTCGTCGCCGGCGTGAAGTGACCCTCGC
>DATEFR010000496.1:0-3893 GCA_035280545.1 Burkholderiaceae bacterium
GTGCGCTGTCGCCACACCACCAAAAGTGATCGGCGCCTTCAAGCGGATGCCAGACTGCGCCGGGGATCTTCCGCGCAAGATCCTCGCCCGCTCCAAACCGGACCGCTCGATCGCCGCGCCGATGCATCACGAGCGTCGGCATGCCGATGCGCTCCAGATCGGCCCGCAGGTCGGCGTCGCGCAGGCCGGCAAGAATCGTGGCGAGTCCTCCGGGGGACGCCGCATGCCGCACGAGGCGTGCCCACCAGGCGCGCAACGCGGGATCATCCTTCTCGCTCGGGGCAAACGTCTCGATCCCGACCGGCCCGCCCCATCCGGCAACGAGTCGCTTCAGCCAGACGTCGTACGCGGATGCGGGCAGCGCCCACGGGTAGTCGGGCGCAGCCGATCCTCGCGCGAGCGATCCGAACAGGCACAAGCCCTGGACGCGTTCGGGATGATCGATGGCAAGGCGCATCGCTCCGAGTCCGCCCTCGGACGATCCGAAGATCCAGGCACGCGGCACGCCTGCATGCGCGAGGATCGCCGCGATGTCGGCAGCCATCGCGGCAGGCGTGCTCGTCGCGCGCAATCGCTCGGACAGGCCGACACCGCGCCGGTCGAACATGACGACTCGGAACCGTTGCGCCAACGCCTCGACGAGAACGCGAAGGGGTGGGTGCTCCAGCGCGATCTCGATGTGACCGACGAACCCGGGGCAGATCACCAGGGTCTTTTCGCCCGCCCCGAGCGTCGTGTACGCGACGGCACCCAGCTCACCTTCGGCGAAGCGTACGCCAGGCCGCTCGACCCGGTTGGACGACAGCCGCTTCAGATCTTCGGTCAATCGCAGGTACGCTTTCTCGGTCTGCGGGCCCGGCCGAATGCCGAACTCGGCCCGCAAGAGCTCCGCGCAGCGCGTGTAGGCGGCTTCGACACCGGCGCTGTGCCCCTGGAGGGCGTGAAGCTGCATCAGCAGAACGTGGCTCGGTTCACGGTACACGTCGAGCGCCACGAGCACTTCGGCAAGCTCCAGCGCCACCGCAAACTCGCTGCGCCTGCCGAGCGCATCGATCAGTCGCTCGAGCAGGCGCGCCAGCAGGTGCTCATGCTCGATCGATGCTGCCTTGAGCCAGTCGTCGAAGACGTCGGATCCGAAGGCGGCGCCTTGCATCAAGGGGCGGCGCGCGCGCACGACCCATTGGCGCGCTTGCGTCAGCGTGTTCTCGTCGAACGTCGCGGCAGCGACTGCGCGGCGGGCGAACTGCGCGAACTGAAGCGCATCGATCTCGACCGTCTGCGCCACGAGCGCGAGGCAATCGTTGTCGGACGACAGGATCCGGGCGCCGATCGCCTCTTCGATCGTGTAGACCAGTCTGCGCAGGCGCGTGCGTCCTTGGGTTGCGTCCGTGTCCGGCCACAGCATGCCGGCCAGGTGTTCCCGCGGCACGGGCCTCGCGTTGAACGCGAGATACGTCAGCAGCGCGACTGCGCGCTTCAGCGGGAGCCGCGTCTCACGTCCCTGCACGGCGCTGGCGGGCACGCCGAAGACCTGCAGTTCCAACACGGGGGGTGGAGAGCGCGACGGCATCGGGCGTTTATAGACGGGCACGCGTCGGTTGAACAGGGACGTTCAAGGGACGGTCACCTTCTATCGTTGCCCACGGTTGCTCAAGGAGGTCGCCATGCGCGGACTGCTTTCTCTTCTCTATGGCGTGGCCGCCTACGTGGCCTGCCTCGCCAGCCTGCTGTATTTTGTCGGCTTCAGTGGCGACCTGTTCGTGCCCAGGTCGGTCGATCACGGCGCCAGTGCACCTTGGATCGAAGCCCTGGGTACCGACCTGCTGCTGCTGACCTTGTTCGGCGTTCAGCACAGCGTGATGGCTCGTCGCGGCTTCAAGCGCTGGTGGACACGCATCGTCCCGCCGGCCGTGGAGCGCAGCACATTCATCGTGGCCACTTGCGCCGTGCTGGCGCTGATGTTCTGGTTCTGGGTGCCGATCAAGACACCTGTCGTGTGGCAGGTCGACCAACGCGCCGGCGAGGCTCTGCTGTGGGGCCTGTTCGGGCTCGGCTGGTTGTGGGTGCTGCTGAGCACCTGTCTCATCGACCACTTCGAGCTGTTCGGATTGCGGCAGGTCTTGGCGCTCGTCACGCGGCGCGCCATGCCGCAGGCGCAGTTCAAGACGCCGCTGCTGTATCGCTACGTGCGTCATCCGCTGTACGTGGGCCTGCTGCTGACCTTCTGGTCGGTGCCCGTCATGACGGCTGGGCGGCTGCTGTTCGCCCTCGGCTTCAGTGTCTACATCCTGATCGGCATCGCGTTCGAAGAACGCGACCTTCTGCAGCAGTTCGGCGAGCGTTATCGCACGTATCGCGAGCAGGTCGGCATGCTGATCCCGCACGCGAGACCGCCGACGCGGGCGGCAGCCAACGGCTCGGGGCCGACAGACCCCCGCTCTCGTGCCACCAGCAGCTGAGGATGGAACCCATGGAACACAGGATCTTCGATGCCCCGAGGCCGAGCGCAGCCCATGCGGCCCACGACCCCTTTGACGATGGCCGTGCGCTGCAGGATCGCCTGCGCGTTCATTGTTTTGGCTGTGGCGCGCTCACCGTCTGCGTGAAGGGGCTGGGCTGATATGCGCGCCGTCATCTGCAGCAGCTTCAATGGCATCGACGCGCTCGAGCTCGGCGAGCTGGCGGACCCCGTCCCAGGGCCGGACCAGGTGCTGGTCGACGTTCATGCGGCGGCATTGAGCTTCATGGACACGCTGATGGTGGCCGGCCGCTATCAGATGAAGCCCGCCCTGCCTTTCGTGCCGGGCAGCGACGCCGCGGGAGTGGTGGTGGCTGTCGGCGATGCCGTGCAGCGCGTGCGCGTGGGCGACCGCGTGGCCTGCAGCCACTGGCACGGCGGCATGGCTGAGCGCATGGTGGCGTCCGAGTCGAGTGTCGTGAAGCTGCCCGACAGCGTCGGTTTCGAGATCGGCGCAGCCGTGCGTTACGCGTACGGTACGGCCCGCTACGCGCTGGTGACCCGTGCACAACTGCGCCCGGGGGAAACCGTATTCGTGAGCGGTGCGGCCGGCGGTGTAGGCCTGGCCGCGGTCGACGTGGCGCGCCAGATGGGCGCCACGGTCATCGCGGGCACCAGCTCGGCGGCGAAGGGCGAAGCGGCACTCAAGCAGGGCGCGGCCCACGCCATCGACTACTCCTGCGAACCGGTGCGCGACCGCTTGCTGGAACTGACTCAGGGCCGTGGCGTCGACGTGTACTTCGACAACGTCGGGGGTTCCCTGTTCGGCACCGTATCGCGGGCGATGGCCTGGGGCGGCCGCATTCTGCCGATCGGGTTCGCAAGCGGCGAAATCCCCAGCCTCGCCATGAACCTGCCGCTGCTGAAGAACTACAGCGTGGTGGGGTGCTACTGGGGCCCTTGGGCGGAGCGCGAGCCGCAACAGAGTCGCGCCGCCGACGAGCAAGTTTTCGCCGCCGTGGCGCAAGGCGTCCTTCGGCCTCAAGTCTCGGACGTGCTGCCGATGTCGTCGTTTGCCGACGGCCTGCGGCGCCTGGCAGGCCGTCGGGTGATGGGGCGTGTTGTCCTGCGTGTGAAGCAGAGCCCCGAAGCGTTCGCATGATCAGGGCCGCGACCGCCGGCCAGGGCGCGGCTTCGCGGCACAGGCGCGCCCGCGGCCACCTATCGCAATTGCGGCAATTGCCCGCCGGGAATGTTCCAGATCGTCTGGGTGTTCCAGGTGAGGGGGTAGTTCATCGGGCTGCTCAACCACAGCGTCGTGTGGCCGGCCGCGTTGCTGGAGCCTCCCAGTGATCCGCCGAGGCCTTGCATCAATCCGGTGACGTCCGTGTCCCAGTAGCTGTCGCTGATCGATCCGCCGTTGTTGAAACCGACC
>DATEFR010000497.1:0-3888 GCA_035280545.1 Burkholderiaceae bacterium
AGCAGCCCGCGGTGCTGCAGGTAGCGCATGAAGCGCGCCTGGTAGATGGAGCTGATGGGGCCCAGCCCCATCGAGCCGGTCGGGAACTGCCAGAAGTCGGGCATCAGCCACGGGTGCGGATAGCTCGACAGGCCGGTGGCCCCGTGCTGCCGCGCGGCGATCTCCTGGCGGTAGTGGGCGAGGTCGTGCTCGCCGAGGCGCCCTTCGAGGAATGCGCGCGCATAGACGCCCGGTGCGCTGTGCGGCTGGTAGAAGACCAGATCGCCCGCGTCGCCGCCGCGGAAGAAGTGATTGAAGCCCACCTCGAACAGGTCCGCCGCACTGGCGTAGCTGGCGATGTGTCCGCCAAGCTCGCCATACGCCTTGTTGGCGCGCACCACCATGGCCAGCGCGTTCCAGCGCATCAGCGAGGCGAGCCGCTCTTCGATCGCCAGGTCGCCGGGAAAGGCCGGCTGCGTTCGCGCGGGAATGGTGTTGACGTAGGGCGTGCCGAGCGCCGGCTGCCAGCCGACGGCGGGGTCGCGCGCCCGCCGGACCAGCATGTCCATGATCTCGCGCACGCGCTGCGGGCCGGCCGCGCGCAAGAGCGACTCGAACGCGTCGCGCCACTCGGCAGTCTCCTGCGGGTCGCTGTCGATGAAGTCGGCGGCCTGCGCGAGCCGCGGCTGGATGGAAGGGTCGCTCATGGTTGTTTCCTCACGCGAGCACTGTAGGCCGTGGGGCTCGGCACATTCGATCGAAGTGGCTGGCGCATCTTCCATCTTGCCGCAGACAATGCCGGCAAACCACTCCAACGCGGCATGACTGACCTCGACACCATCGACCTTCGCATCCTGCGCGAGCTGCAGGCCGACGCGAGCCTCTCCAACGTCGAGCTCGCGCGGCGTGTCGGCCTGTCGCCTTCGCCTTGCCTGGCGCGCGTCAAGCAGCTCGAACAGCACGGCGTGATCGACAAGGTCGTCGCATTGCTGAATCCGAAGCAGCTCGGCCTGCACCTGAATGTCTTCATCTCCATCAGCCTGAAACAGCAGACCCGCTCGTCGCTCGAAGCGTTCGAGGCCAAGGTATGCGCGCGCGACGAGGTGATGGAGTGTTACCTGATGTCGGGCGACGCCGACTACCTGATCCGGGTCGCCGTGCCCGACATGGCAGCGTTGGAGCGCTTCATCATCGAGCAGCTGTCGCCGATGAAGGAGGTCGAGAAGATTCGCTCCAGCTTCGCGCTCAAGCAGGTGCGCTACAAGACTGCGCTGCCACTGAATTCGCTGTAGCTGAACGTGCCCGTTCGCTATCGGGAAGGCCGCGGAGCGGCCAGCGACCGCTTGATGTGCTGATAGAAGCGCTCGGCAACCGGCGTGAGGCGCCGGCCTTCGAGCGTGAGCAAGCCGATCTGGCGGACGAGATGGACATCCGCCAGCGCCACGCCCACCACCATGCGCTGCTGATGCCCGATCAGCGCGATGGACGGCACGATGCCGACACCCAGGCCCGCCTCCACCATCGCCAGCAGCGTGTTCACATGCGCGACTTCGAGCCAGGCCTGCGGCGAGCGTCCGGAGGCGGTGAGGTAGTCATCCAGCAGTTGCCGGTTGCGGCTGCTGCGCGAGACCGACAGCCACCGCTCGTTCGCGAGATCGGCCAGTCGCAAGCGGCGCTTGCGCGCGAGCGCGTGGTCGCGGCGCATGGCCAGGACATACGGATCGTTCCAGAGGCCATCGAACTTCAAGCCTGCATCGGACGGGCCCGCGAAGCCCAGGCCGAAGTCCGCTTCGCCGGAGACGACGCTCGCGGCCACGTCGTTCATGCCTTCGTCGATCACGCGCACCCGGGTCCGCGGCATCACCTGCCCGAATGACGCGATCGCCTGCGGCATCAGCGTGACGGCTGCGGTCGGCAGGCATGCAACGGTGACGCGGCCCTGATGCCGCGCGGAGATTTCGTGCACGCCGAGCACGGCCGATTCGAGATCGTCCAGCGCGGCCCGGGCACGTTCGATGAACGCCTCGCCCACGCGCGTGAGGCGCACGTCGCGCGTGGTGCGCTGGAACAGGCGCGCACCCAGCAGCTCCTCCAAGCGCTCGATGCGCCGGCTCAGTGCGGAGGCGGACAGGTGCAGGTCTTCGGCCGCGGCGCGGAACCCGCCGCGATCGGCCACCGCCACGAGCGCCTGCAATTGCTGGAGATCGAAATTGATGCGCGACACGCAACAACTGTACTGAAAGTTGCGCTGGCTGCGTGGCAGACGGTCGCGGATGATGCGCCACGTTCTGGCTCTGCACTCCTGCTCATCATGCGTCGCTCCGTTGCGTCAATCGCCTGCTCCTTGCTCGCCGCCATCGTCGGCGCGCTCGCCTCCACCGCCGCGTTCGCCGAACCGCTGAACGTGGTCTCCTCCGGCGGATTCGCCGCCGCCTACAAGCGCCTGGTGGCGGAGTGGGAGAAGCAACCCGGGCACGAGGTCCGTTCCGAATGGGGCCCGTCCATGGGCGAGACGCGCAACGCCATTCCCGCGCGGCTGGCGCGCGACGAGCCGGTCGACGCGGTGATCATGGTGGGCGATGCATTGGACAAGCTGATGGCAAGCGGCCGCCTCGTGCCGGGCAGCAAGGTGCCGCTGGCGGATTCCACGATCGCGTGCGCGGTCCCGCGCGGTGCGCCCAAGCCGGACATCGGCACGGTCGAGGGCCTGAAAGCGGCGTTGCTGGCCGCGCGCTCGGTGGCGTGGTCGGACAGCGCCAGCGGCGAGTACATCGAGCATCGCCTGCTGCCCCGGCTCGGCATCGCGGAGCAGCTGCGCGGCAAGGGCCGCAAGATCCCGGCCACCCCGGTGGGCGAGATCGTCGCCCAGGGCGAAGCCGACCTCGGTTGCCAGCAGCGCAGCGAGCTGCTGCCCGTGGCCGGGATCGAGATCATCGGCGACCTGCCGCCCGAGGTGCAGCTGACCACGCCGTTCGCCGCCGCCGTGGTGTCTTCCAGCCCACGCAAGGAAGAGGCGATGCGCTTCCTCCGCTTCCTCGCCGCTCCGCAGAATGCCGGCGTCATCCGCGACACCGGCCTCGTGCCGCACCCCGGGTCCAAGCCGTGATCGATGTGCTGGTCATCGGCGGCGGCAATGCCGCGCTGTGCGCCGCGATCAGCGCCCGCGAGGCCGGTGCCGAGGTGCTGATGCTCGAGGCCGCGCCGCGCGAATGGCGCGGCGGCAACTCGATGCACACGCGAAACCTGCGCTGCATGCACGACGGCCCGCAGGACGTTCTGGAGGACGCGTATTCGGAAGAAGAGTTCTGGCAGGACCTCTCGAAGGTCACCGGCGGCGCCACCGATGAAGCGCTGGCCCGCCAGGCCATCCGCGCCTCGGCGAGCTGTCGGCCCTGGATGATGCGGCACGGCGTGCGGTTCCAGCCTTCGCTGTCCGGCACGCTGCACCTCTCGCGCACCAACGCCTTCTTCATGGGGGGCGGCAAGGCTTTGGTCAATGCCTACTACCGCAGCGCGCAGCGGCTCGGCGTGCAGGTTCGCTACGACGCCCCGGTGGATGCGCTGGAGCTGCGCGATGAACGGTTCGTCGCCGCCAGCGTGAACGGCCAGCGCATGGCGGCGCGTGCCTGCGTGCTGGCCGCCGGCGGCTTCGAATCCAACCTGGCGTGGTTGCGCGAGGCCTGGGGTCGCAACGAATGGGGCGAGTGGCCGGCCGACAATTTCCGCATCCGCGGCACCCGCTTCAACCAGGGCGTCCTGCTGCGACGGATGATGGAGGCCGGCGCGGACATCATCGGCGATCCGACGCAGGCGCATTGCGTGGCCATCGATGCGCGCGCGCCGCTGTACGACGGCGGCATCGTCACGCGCGTGGACTGCGTGTCGCTGGGCATCGTGGTCAACGGCGAA
>DATEFR010000498.1:0-7295 GCA_035280545.1 Burkholderiaceae bacterium
CGTGCGCCTGTTCGATCGCCTGGACGCGTGGCATGCCGCGCCCGATCGGGTGCGCGACGTCGCGGGCCTGGCGTGCGAGGAGTCGCTGGTCGACGCCGCCGCGCAATTGCTGGAACGCCACGCGACGGCCAGGACGAGCCCGCCGCCGCCGGGTCATGCCACGCGCGATGTCCTCGTCGAGCGTGCGCGCGAGCGGCTTGCCGACGCGCTGGCCAGCGCGCCGACGCTGGCCGAGCTGGCCGGCCTCACGGGCCTCAGCCGTTATCAGCTGCTGCGCCGCTACGTCGCGGCCTATGGCGTGCCGCCGCATGCGTGGTTGCTGCAACGCCGCGCCGAGCGTGCCCGCACGCTGATCCGCGAGGGCAGCGCGCTGGCCGCGGCGGCGGCCGCGTGCGGCTTTGCCGACCAGAGTCACCTGACGCGTGTGTTCACGCGCCATTTCGGCTACACGCCCGGCGCCTGGCGGGCTGCAATTTCGTTCAAGACGGCGGGGTGATCGTGCCGCGAGACTGGCGGCCATGACGATTCACCTCAGCATCGACTTCCTCATCACCTCGTTGGTCGTCGTGCTCGTGCCGGGGCCGGGCGTGGTCTACACGATCTCGACCGCGCTGCTGCGCGGTGCCCGCGCGAGCACGTACGCGGCGCTGGGCTGCACGGCCGGCATCGTGCCGCACCTGCTCGCGAGCGTGCTGGGCCTTGCGGCGCTGCTGCATGTCAGCGCGGTCGCGTTCCACACGCTGCGGCTCGCGGGCGTCGCCTATCTGCTGTACCTGGCGTGGGCGATGTGGCAGCAGCCCGGTGCGTTCGTGTCGACCGACGAACCGGGCGGCCGTTCGAGCGCGCGCGCGATCGTGACGCGGGGCTTCCTGATGAACATCCTGAACCCCAAGCTCTCGATCTTCTTCCTGGCGTTCCTGCCGCAGTTCGTCGCGCCGGGCTCCGCGTCGTCGTCGCTGCTGCCGCAGATGCTGGTGCTGAGCGGCGTGTTCATGCTGATGACCTTCGTCGTGTTCGTGGTCTACGGCGTGCTGGCGCATCGCCTGCGCACCCATGTGATGGGCTCGCGCCGCGTGCAGACGTGGCTGCAGCGCGGCTTCGCGGCGGCATTCGCCGCGTTGGGCGTCAACCTTGCGCTGGCGGATCGCTGAAGGGCGCGAATCACGACGGCGAGGTCAGCCGGCGACGGTTCTCCAGGCCCGCGCGACCGCCTCCGGGTCGGTCAGCACGACGAACGCGAGCCCCGCGATCGCGCCGGTCAGGTGCGCGTCGTGGTTGATGCGGCCGTGCCGCTGCTGCGACGCGTACCAGGTGTACGCGAGGTAGCCCACCGCGAACAGCGGCGCCGGGATCGGCACCGGCACCGGAAACACGATCAACGAGGCGGTGGGCGTGTAGACGATGGACGCGAACAGCACCGCGAGGATCGCGCCCGATGCGCCCAGCGTGCGGTACTCGGGATCGCGCCGGTGCTTGAACCAGGTGCCCAGGCTGCTGCCGGCCAGGCCGAACGCATAGAGCGCGAGAAAGCGCGCGGTCCCCATGCGGCTCTCGAGCCCGAACGCGAAGGCCCAGAACGTGATCGCGTTGAACAGCAGGTGCGCGAGGTCGGCGTGGATGAACGCGCTCGTGACCGGCGTGCGGTACTCGCGCCGCGGCACCAGCCAGTACGGTCGGAACAGATTGCGTTCGATCAACGCGGGGGCCGCGAACAAGCCGATCAGGCTGACCGCGAGGATCGCGATCAGCAGCAGCGTCGCGCCGGGAGTGTTGCCCAGCAGAGTGCTCAAGACGCCATCGTCAGGTGTTGACCTTGAACACCTGCCGCAGGTAGGCGAGGAAGGTCTCGTCGTCGCACAGCAGCTTGCCCGGGCTGTCGGAGAGTTTGGCGACCGGCTGCCGGTTCGCATGGGTCAGCTTCATCACGATGTGCAGGGTCTTCAGCCCCATGTCGTTCGTGAGGTTGGTGCCGATGCCGAAGCCGCACTGCGTGCGGTCCGAGAAGTGATGGTGCAGCGCGATTGCGCGGTCGAAGTCCAGCCCGTCGGAGAACACCAGGCGCTTGGTGTGCGCATCGATGCGCAGTTTCGTGTAGTGCGCGAGCGCCTTCTCGCCCCAGACGATGGGGTCGCCGGAATCATGGCGCAGGCCGTCGAACAGCTTCGCGAAGTACAGGTCGAAGTCGGCGAGGAACGCGTCCATGCCGACCACGTCGGTCAGTGCGATGCCGAGGTCGCCGCGGTACTCCTGGACCCAGTCCTCGAGCGCGGCGCGCTGGAAGTCGCGCAGCCGCACGCCCAGCGTCTGGTAGGTCTGCAGGTACTCGTGCGCCATCGTGCCGATCGGCACCAGGCCGAGCTCGCGCGCGAACAGCACGTTCGAGGCGCCCTTGAAGTATTGCGGCACCTCGCGCTTGAAGGTCGCGACCACCTCGCGCTGCCAGTCGCCGGAGAAGCGCCGGCGCACGCCGAAGTCGAAGAACTCGAACGGGTGGTTGCGCGCCGGCTCGTCGGCAAACGCCTGCAGCCGATCGATCTTCGCCTGCAGCCGGCGCCGCCCTTCGGCGAGCGCGGCGGTCTGGTCGAAGCGGCGGAAGTACAGCTCGTTGACGATCGCGAGCACGTAGATCTCGAACGCCATCACGTGCACCTGCGGCCCGTTCGCGACGATCTCCAGATGCTCGCCGTTGGCGCGCGCGGTGATGAACTCGCGCTGGAAATGGAAGATGCGCAGGAAGTCGACGAAGTCCGAGCGGACGAAGCGCAGGCTGCCGAGGTACTCGAGCTCCTCGGCCGTGAACTTCAGCGTGCACAGATGGTCGAGCTGCTGATTGACGCTGTCGGCCAGCTCGGCCAGCGGGTACGCCGGCACGTTGCGGCAGACGAAGGTGTACTCGGCCTGCGTCGCCGGATGCCGATGCAGCATCGCCTGCCACATCGTGAACTTGTACAGGTCGGTGTCGAGCAGGCTGTTGATGACGGGTTGCATCGCGGGTCTCGAGGCGCAGGGATCGTGGCGGAGGCGCGGCCCGGTCCTATTCGTAGCAGGGCGCGAGCGCGCGGACCTCGACCGTGGCCCACTCGGCGGCCGGGCACTGCGCGGCGATCGCGAGCGCTTCCTCGCGCGTTTCGCAGGCCAGCAGGAAGAAGCCGCCGACCATCTCCTTCGCTTCCGAGAACGGCCCGTCGACGATCTGGGGGCGGCCGCCGCGCACCTGCAGCCGGGCCGCCTCCTTCTGTGACTTCAGCGATTCGCTCGCGATCAGCAGGCCGCGCTCCTTCAGATCGGCACCGAACTTCAGCATGCGTTCGTAGACCGCGCGGCCCTCGGCGGCGCTGCGCGTGCCGCGCTGTTCGGGGTCTTCGATGATCAGCAGCATGTGGGGCATGGCAGGACTCGCTTCGATGGCCGTCGTCGTCGGCCGGCGCCCCGGCGGGTGCCGGGAGTGCGCGGATTAGAGCATGCGCGCTCGGCGGTTCGTCAGCGTGCCGGCAGCAGGTCCGCGTCGGTCAGGGTCTTCAGGAACTCGACGATATCGCCGATCTCGGCCTCGTTCAGCGCGGGTGTGCCGCCGACCTTGCCGCCGAATGGGGGCTCGGTGTTCACGTTGCCGTGGTAGCGCACCGGCAGGTCATCGTAGCGCCGTGGCTGGCCGCGCCGGTCGCGGCCGTACCAGTGCGCGGGGTCGGTGTCGCGGGTCGCGTAGAAGCGCACCGCCTCGTCCAGCGTGTGCATCACGCCGTTGTGGAAGAACGCCTTGCGCAGCGCGACGTTGCGCAGCCCTGGCGTGCGAAACCGCCCGCAGTAGTCGGCCGCCTCGGGCTTGCCGGCGAAGTCGCGGCGCAACGGGCCGCACAGGCCCAGGTCGAAGAAGCGCGGATCGTCGTTCGCGCGCAGACCCTCGTTGCGCGGCACGCCGATCGCGATGTGGCCGAAGTCGGTGAACAGCGGGAAGGCGCCGTCCGGCGTAGGCGCGCTCAGGTGGCAGGACGCGCAGTTGCCCTTGGCCGGGTCGTTGAACAGTGCCAGGCCGCGCGCCTCGCGTGGCGACAGCGCCGCCTGGCCGCGCAGCACCGCGTCGTAGCGGCTGCTGTAGGGGTAGAAGTCGCGCGGCGATTGCTGGAAGACCTCGAGCGCCAGCGTCGCGGCGGCGAAGGCCTGTGCGGTGTCGGCGAAGACGTCGTCGCCGAATGCCGCGCGCAGCTGGGCCGCGTAGGGCGCTCGTTCGAGCTTGCGCACGACCGCGGCTTCGTCGCGGTTGCCCATCTCGGCCGCCGACAGCAGCGGCAGCCGTGCCTGCTCGTGGGCCGAGCCGGCGCGGCCATCCCAGGTGTGGCCGCCGGTCGGGCCCATGTCGGTGCTGTCGTCGCCGTCGTTGTCGAAGTGGTGCTCGGTGAACGCCGAGAGGCTGTGCAGATAGCGCAACGACGGCGTCGCGCGGAACGCCCGCGCCGAGGCGCGCCCGCCCACGCCCGGCTGCACCGACGCGCCGTTCGGCGGGCCGAATGCGAACGCCGGGTCGTGGCAGCTCGCGCAGGCGACGCGGCCGTTGGCCGACAGCGCCTTGTCGAAGAACATCGCGCGGCCGAGTTCGGTGAGCTGCTCGGCGCTGGGCGATGCCCGGCCGGGGCGCGGCGCATACGGAGCCGCCAGATAGGCCGGCGGCTTTGCCGCGGCGCCGGTCTGCCACGCCGGCAGTTGCCCCGGCATCCAGAACGCCAGGGTGACCAGGGCGGCGCGGGCGTAGGCGGGCGGCAACAGGCGCATGCGCATGATGAAGAGGCGCGATCAATCTGACACGCAGGGCCAGCACAATACCGCAGCCGTCCCTCCCCGAGACGCCTGCCTTGCGCGCCGCCTCGGATCCGTCCGACCCGATTCGCACGCCGCTGCTCTGCCGATGAAACATCCTGCCGCCTCCAGCGCCTTGTTGTTCGCTTTCTTACTCGCCGCCTGCG
Source organism: Burkholderiaceae bacterium (assembly GCA_035280545.1). GTDB lineage: Bacteria > Pseudomonadota > Gammaproteobacteria > Burkholderiales > Burkholderiaceae_C > DATCSE01. The sequence continues at coordinate 4,959 of DATEFR010000498.1, forward strand.
CGGCCACGCCCAGTACCGACTACGGCGGCGAGCCCGCCCCGGTGCGGGGTGTTGCGCGTGGCTATCCCGGCGTGCGGGTCTGCGTCGACCGCAATGCCAACGCGCGCTGCGACGCCGGCGAGCCGCAGACCACCAGCGATGCGAACGGCGCGTTCGAGCTGCCGGTGCAAGGCGCACTGGTCGCCGAAGTCGCGAGCCCGTCGGGCCCGCTGGTGCTGCGCTCGCCGCTGGGCGCGAATCGCGTGCTGAGCCCGTTGACGACCGAGCTGGCCGCGCTGGTGGAGGCCACCGGCTCGTATGCGAGCGCGCGCACGACGCTGGCCAAGCGCCTGGGCATCGCCGAAGGCGAGCTGCTCGCGCCCTCGTCGGCGGCCGCCCGTGCAGTGGTCGACCGCGAGAACGCGCAGCTCGTGCCGCGCATCGCGCAGGCCGTTGCCGCGGCCGGCGCGAACGGCGACCGCAGCGCCGCATTGCGCAACCGGCTCGCGCTCGACGCGATCGACACGCTGGTCGTGATCTATGCCGAGAACCGCAGCTTCGACAACATGTACGGCCTGTTCCCCGGCGCGAACGGCGTCCCGGGGCGCAACCCGAGCTCGACCGGCACGGTCTACCCGCAGCGCGACTTCGACGGCTCGGTGCTGCCGGTGCTGCCGCCGGCCTGGGGTGGCCTGACCGCGGGCGGCCAGCCGGTGACCGTGACGCAGGCGCAATCGGCCAACCTGCCGAACGCGATGTTCCAGATCGACGACCCGAAAGGCATCGCGGCCAGCGGTGTGGTCGTCGGCCAGCAGATCATCACGCGCGACCTGGTGCATCGCTACTACAACAACATGCTGCAGATCAACGGCGGCCGCAACGACGGCTTCGCGGCCTGGTCCGACGCCGGCGGGCTCAGCATGGGCTACTACGACGGCAGCAGCATGAAGCTGTGGAAGATCGCGCAGCAGTACGTGCTGGCCGACAACTTCTTCATGGGTGCGTTCGGGGGCTCGTTCCTGAACCACCAGTACCTGGTCTGCGGCTGTGCGCCGACCTATCCGAACGCCGATGCGGCGGACTCGCCGGCCAAGGATTCGATCACGCAGATCGAGACCGATGCGCAGGGCCGCTTCAAGCGTTTTGTCCCGGCCGACAACATGCCGGCCTCGACGCTCGCCGGCGCGCCGCGCCACAAGCGCGACAGCACGCTGACGCCGAAGGACGCGAGCGGCATGTTCTACGCGATCAACACGATGCAGCCGGCCTACCAGCCGAGCTTCGTGCAGCCCGCGGCCGGTGCCGACGCGCGTTATGCGGACCCGACCAAGCCCACGACCTTGCCGCCGCAGACCCAACCGACGATCGCCGATACGCTGGACGCAAAAGGCGTGAGCTGGGCCTGGTACGCCGGCGGCTGGAACACCGTGTCGTCCGGCACGCCCGAAGGCCGCAAGCAGATCTACAGCGGCCAGATCAACTTCCAGCCGCACCACCAGCCGTTCAACTACTACGCGAGCTTCGATCCGACGAAGAACGGCGCGGCGCGGGCGCAGCATCTGAAGGACTTCGACGCGACCTTCCTGGCCGACGCCGCGGCCGGCAAGCTGCCCGCGGTCACGTTCTACAAGCCGCAGGGCAACCTGAACCAGCACGCCGGCTACGCGAACCTGAGCGACGGCGATGCCCACATCGCCGACGTGATCGCGAAGCTGCAGGCCAGCCCGCAGTGGAAGCGCATGCTGATCGTCGTGACCTACGACGAGAACGGCGGCTTCTACGACCACGCCGCGGTGCCGGCCGGCGACCGCTGGGGCCCCGGCACGCGCATCCCGGCGATCATCGTCTCGCCGCTCGCGAAGAAGGGTTACGTCGACAAGACGCAGTACGACACCGGCTCCATCCTGCGTTTCATCACGCACCGCTGGTCGCTGGCCACGCTGCCGGGCATCGCCGAGCGCGATGCCGGGCTCGCGAAGAACGGCAGCGCGGCGATGGGCGATCTGAGCGGCGCGCTCGAGATCGCGCCAGTGATTCCGTGGGCGGTGGGGGAGTAGCGCCGGCCCTCACCCCGGCCCTCTCCCGCAAGCGGGAGAGGGAGTTGCCCCCTCGCCCCCGCAGGGGGAGAGGGTTAGGGTGAGGGGGCGAGCGCCTCAGACGTCGAAGAACACCGTCTCGCCTTCGCCTTGCAGGCGGATGTCGAAGCGGTAGACCGGCACGCCGCCCTTGCGGTCCTCGCGCTGCGCGATCAGCGTGGCGCGGCGCTGTTCCCATTCGATCAGGTTCAGCACCGGATCGGCCGCATTCGCCTGCGCTTCGTCGCTGAAGTACAGGCGCGTGTTCAGTCCGATGTTGATG
>DATEFR010000499.1:0-9115 GCA_035280545.1 Burkholderiaceae bacterium
TGGTCCATCGCGCCGGCGTCGACGAGCCCGGCGTCTGGCTCGCGGTGACCAGCATCTCGTTCGACATCTCGGTGCTCGAGCTGCTGTGGACCCTGGCGCGCGGCTTCAAGGTCGTGATCCAACCGGAGGCCGAGCGTGCCGCCGCGCAGCCGGCTGGCGATGTGCCGGTGCTGAATCACGCGAAACGCGCGATCGACTTCGGCCTGTTCTTCTTCGCGGCCGACGCCGCCGAGGCCGGGGCCGACGGCGGCTACCGCTACCGCCTGCTGCTCGAAGGCGCGAAGTACGCCGACCGCCACGGCTTCTCGGCGGTCTGGACGCCCGAGCGCCACTTCCATGCGTTCGGCGGCCTGTACCCGAACCCGTCGATCACGAGCGCGGCGATCGCGGTGCTGACCGAGCGGCTGCAGATCCGTGCCGGCAGCGTCGTGCTGCCGCTGCACAGTCCGCTGCGTGTGGCGGAGGAGTGGTCGGTCGTCGACAACCTGTCGCGCGGCCGGGTCGGGCTGTCGTTCGCGTCGGGCTGGCATGCGAACGACTTCGCGTTCGCACCCGACAACTTCGCCGACCGCAAGAAGATCATGTTCGACGGCATAGCAACCGTGAAGAAGCTGTGGCGCGGCGAGGCGGTGCCGGCGCGCAGCGGCAACGGCAGCCAGATCGAGGTGAAAGTGCTGCCGCGGCCGATACAGGCCGAGCCGCCGATGTGGATCACCGCGGCGGGCAGCCCCGAGACGTTCCGGATGGCGGGCCAGCTCGGCGCGAACTGCCTGACCAACATGCTCGGGCAGAACCTCGACGACCTCGCGAAGAAGATCGCGGTCTACCGCGCCGCGCGCCGCGAGCACGGCCACGCGGGCGACGGCAGCGTCTGCGTGATGCTGCACACCTTCGTCGGCACCGATCTCGACGTGGTGCGCGAGACGGTGCGCGTGCCGTTCACGAACTACCTGAAGACGTCGACCGACCTGATCAAGCAGGCACGCTGGGAGTTCCCGGCGTTCGCTCAGCCCAAGTCCAAGGGACCGGGCGATGCGATGACGCCGGACGATCTCACGCCCGAAGAGACCGACGCGCTGATGGCTCACGCCTTCGAGCGCTACTTCAAGACCAGCGGCCTGTTCGGCACGCCGCAGAGCTGCCTCGAGTTCGTCGACAAGCTCAAGGGCATAGGCATCGACGAGATCGCGTGCCTGATCGACTTCGGCGTCGCCTCCGAAACGGTGCTGGAGAACCTCGTTCACCTGAACGATCTGCGCGAGCGCTGCAACGCGCAGGTCGGTGCGGTCGGCGAAGCCGCCGGCGCGGCCGAGGCGGACGATTCGATCGCCGCGCAGCTGCGGCGCCATCGCGTCACGCACTTCCAGAGCACGCCGTCGATGGCGCGCATGGTCGCATCGGAGCCCGACGGCCTGGCCGCGCTGCGCCCGCTGCGCAAGCTGCTGCTCGGCGGCGAGGCGCTGCCGCCGGCACTGGCCGGTCAGCTGGCCGATGCGATAGACGGCGATCTGATGAACATGTACGGCCCGACCGAGACGACGGTCTGGTCGAGCTGCTCGCGCGTGGCCCGCAGCCGCGGTGAGGCCGTCACCCCGATCACGATCGGCCGGCCGATCGCGAACACCGAGATCTATCTGGTCGACCGGCATCTCCAGCCGGTGCCGATCGGCACGCCGGGCGAACTGCTGATCGGCGGCGCCGGCGTCGTGCGGGGCTATCTGGACCGGCCGGAGCTGACCGCGGAGAAGTTCGTCGCGCACCCGTTCCGCGACGCGGATGCGCGCGCACGCCTGTATCGAACTGGCGACCTGGCACGTTATCGCGACGACGGCTGCATCGAGTTCCTGGGCCGCCTGGACCATCAGGTCAAGCTGCGCGGCTATCGCATCGAGCTCGGCGAGATCGAGGCGCTGCTGGCCCGGCACCCGGGCGTGCGCGAAGCGGTGGCGGTCGCGCGCGAGGACGCGCCCGGCGACCAGCGTCTCGTGGCCTATGTCGTCGCGGCAACGGCGGCGAGCCGCGGCGAACCCGGCGCGCGTACGGCGCAATGGCAGGCGATCTGGGACGAGACCTATCGCCAGGCGCCGGTCCATGTGGACGCCGACCCGGCGTTCAACATCGTCGGCTGGAACAGCAGCTACACCGGCGAGGCGCTTCCCGCCGAGGAGATGCGCGACTGGCTGGACGCGACGGTCGAGCGCATCCGCTCGCTTGCGCCGCGCCGCGTGCTGGAGATCGGCTGCGGCACCGGGATGCTGCTGTTCCGCGTCGCGCCGCATGGCGATCACTACTGCGGAGTCGACTTCTCCGAAGCGGCGCTGGGCCACATCGCCACGCACCTGCCGGCGACGCTGCGGCCGCGGGTCGAGTTGCGGCAGCATGCGGCCGACGACCTCGGTGGCATCGCGCCGGCGTCGTTCGATCTGGTCGTGATCAATTCGGTCGCGCAGTACTTCCCCGACATCGGCTACTTCGTGCGCGTGCTGGAGCAGGCCGCCGCGGCGTTGGCGCCGGGCGGGCGCATCTTCGTCGGCGATGTGCGCAGCCTGCCGCTGCTGGAGCAATTCCACGAATCGATCGAGCTGCACCGAGGCGGCCAGGCGCCAGGCGCCGATGCGCTGCGCGAGCGCGTGGCCGAACGCGTGCGGGCCGAAAGCGAGCTCGTGATCGATCCGCAGTTCTTCGGCGCGTTCGCCGCGCGCACCGGCCTGTTCGGTGCGGCCGACGTGTTGGCCAAACGCAGCCGCTTCGACAACGAGATGTCGCGCTTTCGTTATGACGTGATACTGCGCGCCGGTTCGTCGACGCCGGCCGCCGCAGATCAGCCGGCGGTCCGGCCGTGGACGGCCTACGCGAACCAGCCGGCCGTCCGGTCGGCCGTCGATGCGCTCGTGCCCGCATTGAAGCTGCACCTGAAGGCCCGGCTGCCCGACTACATGGTGCCCAGCGCCATCGTCGTGCTGGACGCGCTGCCGCTGACGCCCAACGGCAAGGTCGATCGCAAGGCCTTGCCCGCGCCGGAGCGCACCCGCAAGGCGGCGACGGCTGCCTACGCCGCGCCGCGCGGCGAAACCGAGCAGCTGCTTGCCCGCATCTTCGGCGAGCTGTTGAACCTCGAGCAGGTCGGCAGCGACGACAACTTCTTCGACCTCGGGGCCAATTCGCTGCTGATGGTGCGGGCCAACGGCATGCTGCGCGACGCGCTGCAGGTCAAGGTGTCGCTGGTCGAGATGTTCCGCTACCCGACGGTCGCGTTGCTCGCGCGCCATCTCGCGGATCGCGATGCGCAGGCGGAGACCAGCGCCCAGGAGATCGCGGCCCACGGGACCGAGCGGGCGCAGGCCCGTCAGGATGCGATGGCGCGCCGGCGTCAGGCCCGCCAGGGCGCGCGGCCCGTGCCGGCACGTTGAGGGCCGCCGCGGCAGGCGCGCGCTTCAGCGGACCGCGATCTGCTCGAAGAAGGCGCGCAGGTCGTGGCGCCCGCGGCCCTGGCTGTGCGCATAGAGGATCAGCCCGACCTGCAGGCGTGCCGGCAGGTCGGGCCGCTCGTAGCTGACCAGCTCGCGCCACGCGTCCCCGCTGCCGGCACGGCGAGCCCGCAGCGTGAAGCGCGCGCCGCTGCGCTGGATCGCCAGCTCGGCATCGCCGCTGTCCCAGCGGAACGAGTGGATCTCGCTGCCGCCCTCGCGCGTGCTCTTGGTCTCGAGCTGCAGCTCGCCGCAGCAGAACCCGATCACGTTGAACACGTAGTTCTCGAGGCTCATCCACGCGTCGCTGGCCGGGTCGCGCATCAGCAGGCCGGCGAACTGCCACTCCATGTCGGGCGGGATCGTCGGGTCGGTGCGCTTGCGCGCCCTGACGACCGCGCTGATCGTGCCGTCGCCGACCAGTTGGCGATAGACCAGCGGTCCGCGCGCGTTCAGGAACCACAGGCTCTCGCGCGTCGCCGCGATCTCGAGGCTGTCGGTCCGCGGCTCGATGGTGATGCCGTCGCGTTGCAGCCATTGCCACTCGGGCTCGAGCTGGCCGCGCGGACTCGCATACGGCGGGCGGATGTCGCTCGTCGTGTCGTGATGCAGGCGCTGGCTGATCGGCGCCACGATCGCCGAGACCGCGCGGTACGAGCGCGAGTCGCGGCCCTTGTAGTACGCCATGAACAGTGCCAGCCCGGCCAGCACGAGCAGCGAAACGAGCAGTGCGGCAACGACGACCAATGCGCTCAGCCGGGTAGGCATGCGAGCTGGCGCTCGCCGGCGAGCGCAGGCTGTCGGGGTGCCGCGACCGGCACCGAGAGTGCACGGTCGATCTGCTCCTGCAGCGCCAGCGCGAGCGTCGCGACGTTCGGCTCCTGCAGCATGCTGACGTGCCCGCCCGGCACATCCACCACCTGGATCGTGCCGGCGACGCGCCGGGCCCAGCCCAGCATCGGGTCGCTGTGGATCTCGATCACCGGCTCGTCGGCCGCATCACCGAGCCCGCGGGTCGCACGGAACAGTGCGACGTTGCCATGCACGATGCCGTCGACGCGGTACTGGCTGCGCGCGAACATGTAGATCTCGCGCACCGACAGCTCGCGCAGCGCCGTCGGCGGCGCGGTGCGCTGGTCGAGGTGCCGGCGCAGCGACTCGACGTCGCGCCGCGTCTTCAGCGTCCGCAGCCATTTGCTGCTCTCGTACCGGATCAGGTTCAGCAGCTTGCTCGTCGCGGTGGCCATGCCGTCGAGCAGCCGACGCGGCAGCGCGCCGCCACGGCCCGCACCGAGCGCGTCGCGAAACGAGCTGAACCGCCGATGCGTCAGGCGGCCCGCCCGCAGCGGGGTCTCGACGTCGGCGACATCGAGCAACGCGAGCAGTGCGACCCGCTCGCCCTGCGCCTCGAGCTGGCGCGCGACCTCGAACGCGATCACGCCGCCGGCGCACAGGCCGCCGATCAGGTAGGGACCCTGCGGCTGCGCGCTGCGGATCTTCTTCAGGTGATGGGCTGCCATGTCCGGAATGCGCGTGTGCAGCATCGCGTGGCCGTCGCCGGCCTCGGGCTGCAAGCCGTACACCGGGTGGCCGGCTTGCAGGCCATGGGCCAGCGTGCGGTACAGCAAGGTCTCCCCGTCGCCGTCGTGCACCAGGAACAGCGGCGGGCGTCCGTCGCCGGCGCGGATCGGCACCAGCGAGTCGCGCGCCGTTTCGCGGTCCATCCACGCGGCGAGCTTGCGCACCGTCGGCGCCTGCAGCAGCGCACTGAGCGGGATGCGTCGCCCGAGGGTGGCTTGGATGCTGGAGGCCAGGCGCATCGCCAGCATCGAATGGCCGCCGAATTCGAAGAAGTCGTCGGTGATGCCGAGCTGCGTCGTGCCCAGCGCCTTGTGCCACAGCGCGAGCAGTGCCGTCTCGGTCGTGGTCTCCGGCGCGACGACGATGCGTGTGCTGTGGGCATCGCCGGCCGCGGCCTGCACGGCAGGCAGCGCATGGCGGTCGATCTTGCCGTTGGGCAGCAGCGGCACTTCGGCGATCGCGATGAAGTGCTGCGGCAGCATGTAGTCCGGCAGTGTCGCGGCCAGGAAGTCGCGCAGCTCGGCGCTGCCCGGCGCGGCGCCGTGCGCGACGACGTAGGCGACCAGGCGCACGTCGCCCGGCTGGTCCTCGCGCACGATCACGACGGCGCGCGCGAGCGCCGGATGGCGCGCCAGGCTCGCTTCGATCTCGCCGAGCTCGATGCGATAGCCGCGCACCTTGACCTGGAAGTCGAGCCGGCCGAGGTGCTCGAGCAGGCCGTCGTGGCGCCAGCGCCCGCGGTCGCCGGTGCGATACAGGCGCTGTCCCGGCGCGCCGAACGGATCGGGCACGAAGCGCTCGGCGGTCAGCTCGGCCCGATGCAGGTAGCCGAGGGTGACGCCGTCGCCGCCGATGTAGATCTCGCCCGGCACGCCGATCGGCCGCGGCTGCAGCCGCTCGTCGAGCACATGGATCTGCGTGTTCGCGATCGGCCGGCCGATCGTGATCGCGCGCTGGGCGGGGTCGACGTTCCAGCAGGTCGACCAGACGGTCGTCTCGGTCGGCCCGTACATGTTCCACAGCTGCGCGCAGCGCGTCAGCAGCTGGTGCGCCAGATCGTGGGGCAGCCCTTCGCCGCCGACCAGCGCCTTGAATTGCGGCGTGCCGCGCCAGCCGGCATCGAGCAGCATGCGCCAAGTGCTGGGCGTGGCCTGCATCACGGTGGCCTCGCTGCGTTCGAGCAGCGCGCGCAGTGCATGCCCGTCGATCGCGACGTCGCGGCCCGCGAGCACGATCTCGGCGCCGACGGTCAACGGCAGCAGCAGCTCGAGCACCGCGATGTCGAACGACAGCGTCGTCACCGCGACCAGCCGATCGGCGGCGGCCAGCCCGGGCGACTGCGCCATGCCGAGCAGGAAGTTCGCGAGCGCGCCGTGCGGCACGACGACGCCTTTGGGCCTGCCGGTCGATCCCGAGGTGTAGATCACGTAGGCCGGATCGTCGGCCCGGCTCGCGGCGAGGGCCAGGGCCGTCGCCTCGGACGCCGCGATCAGCGCCGCGTCGCGATCCAGGTACAGCGTGCGTTCGCGCGGCCAGGCGATCGCGGCTGCCAGCTCGGAGTGGCTGACCAGCAGCGCGAGCCCGGCATCGTCGGCCATGTAGCGCAATCGCTCGGCGGGATACGCGGGGTCCAGCGGCACGTAGGCGGCGCCGGCTTCGAGGATCGCGAGTTGCGCGACGACCATGTCGATCGAACGCTCCAGGCACAGCCCGACCAGGTCGCCGCGGACGACGCCGCGTGACGTCAGATGCCGTGCGAGCCGGGTCGCGCGGGCCGCGAGCTCGGCGTACGAGCAGGTCCCGGTGGCGGTGCGGATCGCGGTGTGCTGCGGCGCGCGCTCGACCTGCGTGCGGAACAGGGTGAGCACCGAGGTGCCGTCCGGCCAGTCCTGCGCGGTGTCGTTCCAGCGCGCCAGCTGCTCGGCGTGCGCGGCGGGCAACAGCGAGAGCTCGTCGAATCGCGTGTCCGGCCGGGCGACGAGTTGCGCGAGCAGATGTTCGTAGGTCTGGACCAGACGCTGCACGCCCTCGGCGCCGTACAGGCTGGTGTCGTACCAGACGACGCCATCGATGCCGGCGTCCGTTTCCCACATCCAGAAGTGCAGGTCGTACATCGCGCCGCCGCTGTGCACGAGCAGGTCTTCGGTCGCGAGGCCCTCGAGGTGCAGCGCGACCGGCGGATCCTGCAGCACGAAGCCGACCTGGAACATCGGGTTGCGGCCGGGGTCGCGCCGGGGCTTGACGGCGTCGACGATCGCGTCGAGCGGCACGTCCTGCAGCTCGACCGCTTCGAGCATCGTCTCCTTCACCGAGGGCAGCAGCTCGCGGAAGTTCGAGATGTGATCGAAGCGGGTGGCGATCGGCAGCGTGTTGATGAAGCAGCCGACGACGCGCTCCAGCGCCTCCTGGTTGCTGCGGTTCGCGAACGGCGTGCCGACGATGATGTCGGACTGCCCGCTGCAGCGGTGCAGCAGCACCTTCAGCGCGCCCAGCAGCACGCTGTACAGCGACACGCGTTCCTGGCGCGCGAACAGCTTCGCGCGCTCGGCGATGGCCGGATCCAGGCTGTAGCGCCATTCGGCGCCGGCATGGCCGCTCGCCGGCGACCGCGCGGATTCGGTCGGCAAGTCCAGCAGCCCCGAGAAGCCGGTGAGTCGCTGCTGCCACCGCGCCAGCCTGCGCGCACGGTCTGCCGCGTCCGCGCTCTGATGCAGCCAGACGCTGTAGTCGGCGAACTGCAGCTCGGGTGCCGGAAGCGGCGCGGCCTGGCCGCGTGCGGCGCTGTCATACAGCGCGCCCAGCTCGCGCATGCACTGGCCCAGCGACAGGTGATCGATCACGATGTGATGGAACACGATCACGAGCAGCGCATCGTCGGCTCCGAAGCGCTCGAGGCAGGCCCTGACGGGCGGCCCCGCTTCGAGGTCGAACAGCTCGACTACCCATCGCGCGGCCCGCGCCTTGTGATGCGCCGACGGATCGGCCGGCCGGGTCTCGGCGGCGGAGTCGACGCCGTGCCCGGCGGGGATGCTGCGCCAGGCGATCACCGCCTGCGCGCCGACGCGCTGGAACAGCTCGCCGTCGCGCTCGACGAAGCTCGTGCGCAGAATTTCGTGGCGCTCGACCAGCGCGTGGAACGCATCGCGCAGCGCGGCCTCGTTCAGCGCGCCGCGGAGCCGGAACGCGACCGGGATGTTGTAGGCGGGGTTCTCCGGCTGGATCCGGTGAACGAACCAAAGCGCTCGTTGTGTCGGCGTTGCCGGGAACTCGAATGTCTCGTCGTTCTGCACGATTCCCTCTGCGCTTCGTGCCGCGGCACGGCGCACGATGCCTCGGACAACGACTACTACTTGTATTCGATCAGTCGTCCGTTGCGCTTCAGCGATCTGAGCCGCCAGTAGCGCAATGCCCCCTGAGTCTCGGGAGACTTCCCGAGGACCAGGAATATCGCACGGAGCAGGCGTTGCCGGGGGGTTCCGGACCCCCCCAAGAATAGGCGGGTGACCTGCAGCGGATAGGCCAGCAGGAGCGCCAGCGCCCACGGCCCGATGGCTGCGCACGCCGCAGCGATCAGCAGCGGCAGGCCCAGGCCCCAGGTCAGCGCGCTGTTCAGCCGCCGCACGCAATGGCGCTCGGGGGGCTGGCCGTGCAGATGCACGCCTTCGGCGTAGGCGTAGCCGGCGCGCACGTTGCGTAGCCACCACTGGCCGAAGCGCGTCATCGCAGCGTCGTGCAGGGTCATCTCGGCGGCCAGCACCTGGATCTGCCAGCCTTGCGCGCGCAGCCGCACGCACAGCTCCGGCTCCTCGCCGGCGATCAGGTCGTCGCGGTAGCCGCCGACCGCGCGCAAGGCGGCGACCCGCATCATCGCGTCGCCGCCGCAGGCTTTTGCGGTGCCGGCGGGAACGTCCCACTCCTGGTCGCAAAGCTGGTTGTAGACCGAGCGCTCGGGATGGCGTTCGCGGCGCCGGCCGCAGACGACGGCCGCCTCCGGGTGGTCGGCCAGGAACGCCTGCGCCCGCTCGATCCAGCCGGGTTGCACCTCGCAGTCGCCGTCGACGAACTGC
>DATEFR010000500.1:0-3625 GCA_035280545.1 Burkholderiaceae bacterium
AGCCATTCGCCCTCGGTCTCGATGTAGCTCAGCGCGAGCACACCATCCGGCGGCTGCTTCAGCAGCTCGGTCAGCCGGCGCTTGCGCTCCACGAACGGTTGGCCCATCACATCGTCGCCATCGGCGATCAGCAGGTCGAACACGATGTAGGCCACGACAGGCGCGCCCGGCACGTAGCGCCGCGACAGCGCCCGCCGGTGCAGGCTGACGAAGTCCGGGCGGCCGTATTCGTCGAGGACACAGACCTCGCCGTCGAACACCTGTTGGCCGGGCAGGCCCGACAGGGCCCGGACGGTCTCGGGGAACCACTTCGTCGCGTCGGCGCCGCTCTTCGTGCGCAGTTCGACCTTGCCCTGATCGACGTCGGCGAGCAGCCGGTAGCCGTCGTACTTCAACTCGTAGCCCCAGTCCGGATCGGAGAAGGGCTTCCGGCAGTCGCTCGGCAGCATGGGGCGCAGGCGCGCCAGCTCGTTCATGGCTTGATGCGTTTGAACGCCTCGGCGAGATCGTGCAGATCGGGGTCCGCCTCGGCTGCAACCGCGAGCCACGTCGCAAGGCCCGTCGTTGCATCGATGACGGTTTGGAACGCGGGTGGCAGCAACACGTTGTTCGAGATCAGCTTGAACATCGGCGCGATCTGCTCGGGCTTGTAGCCGGCCAGGCCGCAGCCGATCGGCGTCACTTCGAACACCAACTCGGGATGCTGCTCGGCGAACAGGAGAAAGCGCCGCACGTGGCGCTCGATCGCTTCCAGCGGCAGCGGGCGCAACGCGTGGTCCTTCGTCGGGATCGCGTACGACGCGCCTTGCAGCCCCTCGCCGCGACCCGAGATCGCGCCGTAGTTCAGGCGCGCATCGAGCGCTGCACCCTTGCCATGCCGGCCGGCCAGGTTGCTGCCGAAGACGAAGATGCGTGGCACGGCCGGACCTCTTACGCCCTAGGCGTTTCGCTCAGGTCGAGACGGGTCTCGATGCGCTCAATGCGCGCTTCCATGTGGTCGAGCCGCGCGTGAGTGCCAGCGATGTCTTCGTGGATCAGCGTGATGTTCTTGTGGAGCTGGACGACATGGCTCTCTAGAGAAGCGAGCCGGGTCTTGAGGTCCGCGAACCCGGTGCGCATCTCGGCGCGCTGAGTGGCCATGTCGTTGCGCATCTCGCGCAGTTGCACGAGCACCAGGTTGTCGACGTTGTCAGCCATATCAACCCCCGCGGCGCCGTTCCTGGCGCGCAACGTAGTCGCGCAGCACGCCATCCATTCGGGTCTGCCAACCCTCGCCGCCGCGCTTGAAGAACTCGATGACCTCGGCGCTGTAGCGGATCGAGACGAGCTGCTTCGGGTTGTCGGATGGCGGGCGACCGATACGACGCAGCGGCACCATCGCTTTCAGCTGCTCATCGGTCAGCGGTTGTGCATCGGGGTCCGACAGCGCGGCCGCCGTGATCGCCGCGTCTTCTTCAGGCGTCGGCATCGTGATGGTTGGTTGCTTAGATGCTTTCGACATAGTGCTTCACCTCGCGGCGGTTGGCACGGCGTGCGCTGATGATGCGACGCACGTCGCCACGGTCTACAAACGCCACGTAGTACAGGATCGACGTAGCCGGTGCGAGGGCGATCATGCGCGTCTCGCCGTACTCGAATCGATCATCAACCCAGACCACTGCAGCATCCCAATCCAGCTCGCTCGCCACAGCCAGCGACACGCCATGCTTGGCCTTGTTCGTCGCATCTTTGGCTGGGTCGAAATCGATCTGCATGGGGGTTAGTATAGCTACAGTAATGCACCTTGCCACCCCCTCAATCTCGCGAAATTTGGCTCTTCCGAAAGGGTTGAACCATCTCGCGGCGGCTGTAGAGAGGCCACCACGGCAGATCGGGACGGAAGTCCTCTACAAGGTAGCGCCGCTCGCTCGATCGTTCCAGCGCGAGAGCAAACCACACGGGGCACTGCTCGGCCTTCATTGCGTCGTAGACGTTCTGTCGACTGCGTCGAGCAGCTCGTGCGATCCGCGTGACGCCGATGTCCTTTGCCACGGCGGCGATATCGTCAATGTCGGCCAGCCCTTTGTAGCTTGTGCGCCGGTCACGTCCGAGGTAGAGCAGGTGCCAATCGAGTTTGGGGCACAGCTGCTCGACGTAGTAGCCCAACGGCTCGGCCTGCGCGCAGATCCTGAGCGCCGCGTCCGGCGGGACGTTCGACCGTGAAGGCCGCCATTGGTAGATCGCCGAACGCGGACTGCCGCTGATGATTTCCAGCTTGCGCATACCCCAGGCCTTGATCAGACCTTCTAAGTAGAGCTCGTCCTCGGCATGCTTGCTCATCACAGCCAGACTTCGACGATGTGCGGCTCGTCGCCGGGTTGCCGGGGGATGCAGTGCAGCTGGCGCTCGCGCATCTTGTCGCGCAGCGGCTCAATGTCCTTGCACCAGTAGGCCTCGGGCGATGGGCCGTGCACGCCTTTCATGACCACGTGACGCCGCAGGACGAAGTGGTCCGGCATGTCGAGCGGACTCCAGTACATCGTCCAGATGTTGAGGACTTCGCCGGTATCCATCAGGCGGTGACGCTGTAGCCGCACTGGATGCACTTGAGCACCGGCACGACCTGCGCGGGGCCGGTGTGCGACATCGTCACGACCTCGCCGCCCGGGAAGTCGGGCGAGCCGCTGAGGGTGTTCTCCAGCGCGTGGCCGCGCAGCATCGTGCCGCCGCAGCGCTGACACGGCGGGCGCGTCGGGTTGTTGGGCACGGGTGGCAGTTGACTGTTCCTGAACATCACGTGACGCCTCCGTTTGTCTGCGCGATCATCATTTCTTGCTTTTGTTGACCCGGTCCAGCGCCTTGTCGACCGTCGCGATCGAACGATCATCGAGCAAGCGGCGGCGGTTGTCGTCGTGCGCGTCGATGTGCCGCGCCGGCTTCGCGGGCTTCGGCGTCGCTCGCGTGTGGTCCATGACCCAGATGCTCGCCGCCTGCTCCGGGCTCGAGCCGTTGCCCATGCTCATCACGCAGATGGTCTCGGCGATGCCGGCCGCCTTGCGCAGCGGGTAGCCGTGGTCGCGCACCAGCACCGCGGCGATCTCGTCGCGATACGCAGGCAAGTCGCTGGCAGGTCTCATCGGTGTCAGTTCTCCCCGCCGGCGCGCCGCTGATCCTGCTGGTGGCTGATCAAGGCGATCGACGCCAGCAGGCTCGCCGGATCCTTCGCCATCTCGGCGAGCTCGCCGCTCTTCGGCACGCCGGCGACCGTCGTGCAGAGTTTGCCGTTCTCCTGCACCGACATCATCACCACCATGCAGCCGAGATCCTTCGCAGCCGCTTCGGCGTGCTCTTCGATCTTGCGCAGCCAGTCGGGATCGGTCGGAAGTTGGTTGGTCGGATCATGGCTCATAGCGTCGTGTCCTTTCCTCGAACGGCCAGCACCGCGCCGCTCTTGTCCTGTAGCCGCTTGATCATTGCGCGCAAGCGGGCCTCTTCCTTCTTCAGCACGTGCACGCGCTCGGCGATCTCGCTGGCCTGGCGCGACACCTGGCGGTAGTTCAGCCATGCGCGCTCGATCGTGTGCGCGTTCGTGCGGAGGAACTCGAACGCGTCGAGCGTCGCGCCGCAGCGCGTGTTGGCGCATGTC
>DATEFR010000501.1:0-2507 GCA_035280545.1 Burkholderiaceae bacterium
GGCACGCCGGCCCAGCGCCAGTTGTCGATGAAGCACTTCAGCGCGATGAACGTCTCGGCCTCCGACTCGGGGTCTACGCCTTCTTCGCTGCGGTAGCCGTTGTACTGCCCGCGCACCACGTCGTGCGGCTGGATGGGCAGCATGCTGCGGAATACCTTGTTCTTCTCTTCGCTGATCGGTTGCGGCTCGAGCGCGGTGGGCGGCTCCATGGCCATGAACGCGAGGATCTGAAACAGGTGCGTCACGACCATGTCTCGGTACGCGCCGGTCTGTTCGTAGAAACCGGCGCGCTTGCCCAGGCCCAAGGTCTCGGGCACGTCGATCTGCACGTGGTCGATGAAGTTGCGATTCCAGATCGGCTCGAACAAGCCGTTCGCGAAGCGGAACGCGAGGATGTTCTGCGCCGGCTCCTTGCCGAGGAAGTGGTCGATGCGGAAGATCTGCTCCTCCTCGAACACCTCGTGCAGCTTGCGGTTCAGCGAGACCGCGCTCGCGAGGTCGGTGCCGAACGGCTTTTCCATCACGATGCGCGAGCGCTCGACGAGCCCGGCTTCGCCTAGCAGCCGCACGGCCGAAAGCGCCGCGCTGGGCGGCACGCTGAGGTAGTGCAGGCGGCGGCTCTCGCTGCCCAAAGCCGCTTCGGCACGCTCGACCGCCGCCCTCAGGCCGGGTGCGCCGGCGCCCAGCGGCACGTAGTCCAGGCTCGCGGAGAACGCCTGCCAAGCGCCGTCGCCGACCTTGCGGCTCGAGAACTCGTCGAGCGCGCCGCGCGCGATCGCGCGAAACCCGTCGGCATCGATGTCGTCTAGCGAGACGCCGATGATCCGGCAGCCCGGGATGAACCCGGCGCTTGCCAGATGGAACAGCCCCGGCAGCAGCTTGCGCCGCGCCAGGTCGCCGGTCGCCCCGAACAGCACGACGACCTGCGGATACCGCGGGCCCACACCGGGAGGAATCTTCGCCATCGCTCTCGCCCCTCGTCATCCGACGCGCGACCCGACGCCGAGCGCCCGGCCACTGTACGGCATCGCGTGCGGTGCATGCCGAGGCCAGGCGCTACATCGCCTTGAACAGATGCACGTAGGCGCGGCTCACCGGGAGCTCGCCGTCGTACCCGCGCACGCGCACGTACAGGCGGCTCAAGTCGTCGCGCCGTGTGCCCGCCACGTGGCGCAGGTTCACGATCGTCGAGCGGTGGATTTGCCAGAACTGTGCCAGGTCGAGCTGCGCGTTCAGCTCGGCGATGGTCGTGCGGATCAGGTGCTCGCCGGCGACCGTCTGCACGCAGGTGTACTTGTCGTCGGCGCGGAAGAACAGCACGTCGTCGACGGCGATCTGCTGCGTCAGCTCGCCGTGGCTCGCGCGCACGTAGCGCAAGCGCTCGAGGCCGGGTGCGGCGGACGACGGCAGCAGCGTGCGCAGCACGCGCGCCAGGCGCGCGTCCGCATCGTCCGCGGCGGCAGGTGCCGCGGCATGCACGAGTGCGCGCTGCACGCGCGCCATCGTGCGCGCGAGGCGCTCGGCCTTGACCGGCTTGAGCACATAGTCGATCGCCTCGTGGTCGAAAGCCTGCACGGCGAACTCGTCGTACGCGGTCACGAACACGACACCGGTCGTGCCCTCGATGCCCTGCGCGACCTCGAGCCCCGACAGGCCCGGCATCTTGATGTCCAGGAACGCGAGATCCGGCTGCAGCTCGGCGATCGCGGCCGCCGCCTCGACGCCATTGCGCGCGATGCGCAGCACCTGCAGGTCGGGCCACAGTTTCGCGAGCTCGGTGCGCAGGTAGGCGGCGAGGTGCGGTTCGTCGTCGGCAATCACGGCAGTGGTCATCGTGCGGCTCGTTCGGGTGCGGTTGTGGCGAGGCGATCAATCGGCAGGGTCAGTGTCGCGCAGACGCCGCTAGTCGCCAGCGCCTCGACGCGCAGGCTGGCCGCGTCGCCGTGCCGTTGCTGCAGCCGCTCGCGGATGTTCGCGAGCGCCGTGCCGCTGCCTGCGGACGCAGCCTGCGCGGCGTTTGCCGGCAGGCCCAGTCCGTCGTCATGGACGGCGAGCGTCAGCCGGCGAGCCCCGCGCGACTCGCCCATCCGGCCGACGATGCGGATGCTGCCGCCGGCGATCTTCGGCTCGAGGCCGTGCACCACCGCGTTCTCGACCAGCGGCTGCAAGGTCAGCGCCGGCAGCGCGCAGCCGTGCAGGGCTTCGGGCACGTCGATCGTGTAGTGCAGCCGCTCGTCCATGCGGATGCGGATCACGCGCAGGTAGGCGTCGATCAGCGCGAGCTCGTCACCCAGCGTGTGGTCGGCGCGGCGCATTCCGCCCAACGACGAGCGCAGATAGTCGACGAACGATTCGAGCATCAGCTTCGCGCGCGGCGTGTCGGTCTCCATCAGGCCGACGACGTTGGCGAGCGTGTTGAACAGAAAGTGCGGCTCGATCTGACCCTGCAGCAGCTTGAGCTGCGCCTCGAGCGCCTGCCGCTCGAGGCGCAGCTGGCGTCCGCGGAT
>DATEFR010000502.1:0-4148 GCA_035280545.1 Burkholderiaceae bacterium
TGTGCACCGCCCTGCACCTGGCGGCCGAGCGCCGCGTCATCGTGCTCGCCAAGCGCGCGCTCGACGAAGGCGCCACCGCCTGGGCGCAAGGCGGCATCGTCGGCGTGCTCGGCGCCGACGACAGCGTCGCCGCCCACGTGCGCGACACCCGCGAAGCCGGCGCCGGGCTGGTCGACGAGCAGGCTGCGCGCTTCGTCTCCGAGCACAGCGCCGAGGCGGTCGAGTGGCTGGTGCGGCAGGGTGTGCCGTTCACCGACGACCCCGCCGGCCCGCTCGGCCTGCACCTGACGCGTGAAGGCGGGCACGGCGTGCGCCGCATCGCGCACGTCGCGGACGCCACCGGCAAGGCGATCCACGACGCCCTGCTCGCGCGGGCCGCGGCGCACCCGAACATCACGCTGCGCGAACGCATGCTGGCGATCGACCTGGTCGGCTCGCACCATGTCGGCCGGACCGAGCCGGCGCGCTGCTACGGCGTGCACGTGCTGGACATCGCGAGCGGCCGCGTCGAGACGCTCGCAGCCGACGCCGTGGTGCTGGCCACCGGCGGCATCGGCAAGGTCTACCGGTACACCACCAACCCCGACACCGCCACCGGCGACGGCATCGCGATGGCATGGCGCGCCGGCTGCCGGGTCGCGAACATGGAGTTCATCCAGTTCCATCCGACCTGCCTCTACTCGCCGGCGGGCCACCCGCAGGACCGCAGCTTCCTGATCACCGAGGCACTGCGCGGCGAGGGCGCGCACCTGCTGCTGCCCGACGGCACGCGCTTCATGCCGGCGCACGACGAGCGCGCAGAGCTCGCGCCGCGCGACATCGTTGCGCGTGCGATCGACTTCGAGATGAAGAAGCACGGCCTGGACAACGTGCTGCTCGACGCGACCCGGCTGGGCGAGGCCTTCCTGAAGGAACACTTCCCGACCATCCACGCACGCTGCCTCGCGCTCGGCATCGACATCGCGCGCCAACCCATCCCGGTGGTGCCCGCGGCGCACTACACCTGCGGCGGCGTCGTCACCGACCTGGACGGGCGCACCGACGTGGCCGGCCTCTACGCGGTCGGCGAAGCGGGCTGCACCGGCCTGCACGGTGCGAACCGCCTGGCCAGCAATTCGCTGCTCGAATGCGCGGTGCTCGGGCGCAGCTGCGCCGAACACATCCTGGCCGCGCCGCCCGCCACGCTGCCGGCCCTGCCGGTGTGGGACGAGAGCCAGGTCGAGGACGCCGACGAGCAGGTCGTGATCTCGCACAACTGGGACGAGCTGCGGCTGCTGATGTGGAACTACGTCGGCATCGTGCGCACGACACGCCGGCTCGAACGCGCGCTGAACCGCATCGCGCTGCTGCGCGAGGAGATCCACGACTATTACGCGACCTTCCGGGTCACGCGCGACCTGCTCGAGCTGCGCAACCTGGTCGAGTGCGCCGAGCTCGTGGTGCGCTCGGGCCTGATGCGGCGCGAGAGCCGCGGCCTGCACTACAGCCGCGACTTTCCGGACGCGCTGCCGGTCAGCTTCCCGACCGTGCTGTCCAGGCCGGCTCAGGCCACGCGGTCGAGCACGCGCATCGAGTAGTCGACGGCGCGCACGTCCTTCGTGAGCCTGCCGATCGAGATGCGGTCGACCCCGGTGGCGGCAATGCCGCGCAGCTGATCGAGCGCGACCCCGCCCGAGACCTCGAGCAACGCACGGCCGCCGCTGATCGCGACCGCCTCGCGCATCATCGCGTCGCTGAAGTTGTCGAGCAGCACGCTGGTGGCGCCGGCGGCGAGCGCCTCGCGCAGCTGGGCCAGCGTCTCGACCTCGATCTGGACCTCGACCCCGGCCTGCAATGCCGCGGCACCCGCGAGCGCGGCCGCGATGCCGCCGGCCGCCGCGATGTGGTTCTCCTTGATCAGGATGCCGTGCCACAGCGCGAGGCGCTGGTTGTGGCCGCCGCCGACGCGCACCGCGTACTTCTGCGCCTGGCGCAGCCCGGGCAGGGTCTTGCGCGTGTCGAGAACGACGCAGCCGCGCGGATTCGTCGACGCGCCTTCGATGGCGCGAACGTGCGCGCGTGTCGTCGTCGCGGTGGCCGACAGCAACTGCAGGAAGTTCAGCGCCGGGCGTTCGGCCGAGAGCAGCGCGCGTGCCTCGGCCTCGATCTCGCAGACCGGCGTGTCGGGCGCCATGTCGGCGCCTTCGGCGTAGTGCCAGTCGACGCGTGCCTGCGCATCGAGCGCATGCACGCAGCCTTCGAACCAGTCGCGCCCGGCGAGCACCGCCGCTTCGCGCACGCTGACGCGAGCGTGCACGCGGCGCCCGGCCGGCACGAGCTGCGCAGTCCAGTCGCCGCGGCCGATGTCTTCGCGCAGCGCATCGGCGATGTTGCGCGCGCGCGCCTGCTCCAGCGTTTCGTTGAACTCGAACATCGCCAGCGGTCTCAGGCGGCGCCGATGTGCGGCACGAAGCCCTGCGCCGGCGGCGCGATCATGCCGGCGGGCCGCGCGGCGACGAAGTCGAGCATGCGTTCGATGCAGACCAGCGCCTGCGCGCGGGTCGGCTCCGGCACGCCGATCTCGCCCCGGCCATGCTCGAGGCAATCGAGCACACCCCGCAGCTCGTTCATCGCCATCCACGGGCAGTGCGCGCAGCTCTTGCACGTTGCGCTGTCGCCGGCGGTGGGCGCCTCGATCAGCGTCTTGCCGGGCGCGAGCTGGCGCATGCGGTGCAGGATGCCGTTGTCGGTGGCGACGATGTATTCGCGCGCGCTGCCTTCGACGACCGCGTTCAGCAACTTCGTGGTCGAGCCGACGACGTCGGCCAGCGCGATCACGCCTTGCGGCGATTCGGGGTGAACCAGCACCTGCGCGTCGGGATGGCGGGCGCGCAGCAGCTCGAGCTCGATCGCCTTGAACTCGTCGTGGACGACGCAGGCGCCGTCCCACATGAGCATGTCGGCGCCGGTCTGCTCCTGGATGTAGCGGCCCAGGTGCCGGTCCGGGGCCCACAGAACCTTCTTTCCCTGCGCCTTCAGGTGCGCGACGATGGGCAATGCACAGGCGCTCGTGACCATCCAGTCGGCGCGCGCCTTCACCGCCGCGCTGGTGTTGGCGTAGACGACCACGGTGCGCTCCGGATGAGCGTCGCAGAACGCCGCGAACTCATCGGGCGGGCAGCCGAGGTCGAGCGAGCAGGTGGCCTCCAGGTCGGGCATCAGCACACGCTTGTCGGGCGAGAGGATCTTGGCGGTCTCGCCCATGAAGCGCACGCCGGCGACGACCAGCGTCCGGGCCGGGTGGTCGCGTCCGAAGCGCGCCATCTCGAGCGAATCGGCGACGCAACCGCCGGTGGCCAGCGCCAGGTCCTGCAGGTCGCCATCGACGTAGTAGTGCGCGACCAGCGCCGCGCCGTGCGCCTGCAGCCCGGCGGCGATCCGCTGCATCAGCGCCTCGCGCTCCCTGGCCGGCACGGGCTCCGGCGCACGCGCTCGCGCCTGCGCAAGGCAGGTCGCGCCGCTGGCGCTGGGCAAGGCGAATTCGACGGTCGAATGGGTCATGCGCTGTGCCGGGGCGGTGATCGGCGCCGCGGTCGTGTCGAGGGCAGGCATGCTAGCCGATTCGCCCGTGGTCCATGGGCGGTTCCGGACGCGAACCTACAGCGACGCCACGCCGCCGATCGAGACAATCTGGAAATAGGTCGCGCCGGCAATGTCGAGGCGCCGCAATTCCACATCGACCCTGCCGCCGCCGTAGCGGAGCTCGATCCAGCCGTCCGGCGAGTACTTCGCGTTCGTGCAGTGCGCCTCGACGATGAATGCCAGCGAGCTCGGTTCCACCATCTCTCCGACGGGAAGGAAGTCCCAGGGGTCGGTGCCGCATCCGGACCAGGGAGTGAACTGGGGCTGCAAATTGCGTGTGGCGATCAAGAGCACCCAGGCGAGGGCCAAACACGCGGCAAGCGCTCGCGACCTGCGGTCGGGAAACGTGGTGCCAGCTTCCTGCCAGAGGCGCTTCGACATGTCGACTCCTTGCACCGCCGTGAGGGCTGACGCAGCATAGTCCGATCAGCCCGATCCCACACGGCTCGCCGCGGGGCTATATTGGCGCTGGTCAGGGATCGTCATCCAAAAGGGGTCCCGAGGTGCGTTCCGTCGGTCTCGACTGG
>DATEFR010000503.1:0-4959 GCA_035280545.1 Burkholderiaceae bacterium
AAGTAAAGGCGGCGAACTCATGCAGGCCAGCGCAGCAAAACTGGCGGATTGTAGGCACCGCGATAATGCAGCCCCATGATGAATCTGTTGAGGAAGCTCCGCGCGCTGGCGCCCATCTTTGCCGGCACGCAGTGGGCTTTCGTCCTCGGCGGCCTCGGCGCGATGATCGCATCCTGGTGCGAGATCGGCGTTGCGTGGCTGATGGTGCCGCTGGTGGACCGCAACTTCAAGGCCGTGCCCGGCGCCGCCAGCCTGCTGGACATGACGCACCCACCGTTGTGGCTGATCCCGGTGGCCCTGATCGTGCTGTTCCTCGTGCGCGGAGCGGCCGGCTTCGTCACCGACTACACGCTCGCGTGGGCGGCGAATCACGCCACGCTGAAGCTGCGCCTGCAGCTCTTCGCTCGACTGCTGGACGCGCACCCGCAGCTGTTCGGCGTACGCTCGGCCAGCAGCCTGATCAACACGGTGGTCTACGAAGTGCTGGCGGGTGTCAACACGCTGGTCGGCGCTGCGCAGACCGTGCTGAAAGACAGCTTCACGGTGATCGCTCTGCTCGGCTGGATGCTGTGGACGAACTGGCTGTTGACGCTGTTCATGGCCGCCGTCGTGCCGGCCGTTGGCATCACGATGCGGCTGTACGGCAAGCGCATGCACCGCATCACGCAACAGTCGCAAGTCGCGGTGGATCAGCTCGGCTATATCGTCGAGGAGAACGTGATGGCTTGGCGCATGGTGCGGCTGCACGGCGTGCAGGCGGTTCAGCGCGGCCGCTTCGATGAGGCGAGCCGAGCGTTGCGCCGGCTGCTGATGAAGACGACGGTGGCCTCAGCCACCGTCACGCCGATCACGCAGCTGTTCACGGCGTTCGCTATCGCCTCGGTGATCAGTGTGGCGCTCTGGCAAAGCCGCACCGCCGAGGCCGGGATGGGCACCTTCGTCGCCTTCATCTCGGCGGCGATCGCGGTAGCGCAGCCGTTGCGCCGCCTGACCGACGTCTCGACCGCGATCACGCGCGGTGTCGTTGCGGTCGAACGCGGGCTGGACCTGATTCACCAGACGCCGCTCGAGGCCGGCGGGAGCCACGTACCCGAGTCCGGCCGCTCGCGCGGCGCGCTGTCGCTGCGCGGCGTGACGCTGCGCTACGGCAGTGCGGACGCACAGACGCCGGCAGCATTGGACCGCGTCGACCTCGACATCCGCGCCGGCGAAACGGTGGCCCTTGTCGGGCCATCGGGTGCGGGTAAGACTTCGCTCGTCAACCTGCTGCCGCGCTTCATCGACCCTACCGAGGGCGTCGTCGCACTCGACGACGTCGCCCTGACGGACTGGAACCTGCACAGCCTGCGCGAACAGTTCGCACTGGTCAGCCAGGACGTCGTGCTGTTTAACGACACGATCGCCGCGAACGTCTGCTTCGGCGCTGCGGCCGACGACGAGAAGATCCGCGCCGCGCTGGTCGCGGCGAACCTCGGCGGCTTCGTCGACTCGCTGCCGCAAGGCGCGCAAACCATGGTCGGCCACAACGGCACGCAACTCTCCGGCGGCCAGCGCCAGCGCCTCGCGATCGCACGCGCGATCTACAAGGACGCGCCCATCCTGATCCTCGACGAGGCGACCTCGGCGCTGGACAGCGAAAGCGAGCGCTTGGTGCAGCAGGCGCTGAACACGCTGCTCAAGGGCCGCACCAGCATCGTGATCGCGCACCGACTTTCGACGATCGAGCGCGCCGACCGCATCGTCGCGATGCAGTCGGGCAAGGTCGTCGAGCAAGGCAACCACGCCGAACTGCTCACGCAAGGTGGCCTGTATGCGCGGCTGCACGCGCTGCAGTTCAGGACCGAGACGCCAACCGAGGCCCGCCGCGAGACCGTATGACCACCGCCAAGACCGGCAAGGCCGCGAGCACCGGTGCCGCGGCCGCCCACCCGATCGGCCGCTACCCGACGCCGGCGCTCGAGGACCTGCCCGACGACATCCGCGCGAAGATCCTCGAGGTGCAGGAGAAGGCCGGCTTCGTGCCCAACGTGTTCCTCGCGTTCGCGCACCGGCCCGACGAGTTCCGCGCGTTCTTCGCCTACCACGATGCGCTGCTGCTGCGCGACTCGGGGCTCAGCAAGGGCGACAAGGAGATGATCATCGTCGCAACCAGCGGCGCGAACCGGTGCCTCTACTGCGTGGTCGCGCACGGCGCGCTGCTGCGCATCTACGAGAAAGCGCCGCTGCTCGCCGACCAGGTCGCGACCAACTACCGCAAGGCCGACATCGCGCCGCGCCAGCGGGCGATGCTGGACTTCGCGATGAAGGTCGGCCAGGACGCGGCCGCCGTCGACGAATCCGATTTCGCCGCGCTGCACGCGCACGGCTTCAGCGACGAGGACGCGTGGGACATCGCCGGCATCACCGCGCTGTTCGGACTGTCGAACCGCATGGCCAGCGTGATGTCGCTGCGGCCGAACGACGAGTTCTACCTGATGGGCCGCGTGCCGCGCCGCTGAGGAAGCGAACACGACCGTGGCCGACTCCATCTGGCGCGAGCTGCTGCGTTCGCCGCCGCGTACGCTGGCCGAGGCGAGCGTGCGCCAGCGCCTGAGCGTGCTGGTGCCGGCCGACGACACGGCGTTCGCGGCGCGCAAAGGCACGCTGAAGCTTGCGCTGCGCACGGCGCGCCGCGCGCTGCTGCTGCAGGCCAGCGGCCAGTTGCGCACCTTGCACTCCCGTCTGGCTCCGGAGTGGCGGCGCCTGCTATGGATCCACGAAGGCATGCCGCAGATCGGCGATGCGCTGATGGACCTCGCGCCGCGCAGCCTGCTCGTCGAACGCGGCATCCATGTCGATCTCTACGCGGGTCGGCACATCGCCGAACTGTTCGAACACGACACCTGGTTCGGCCGATCGCTGTGGCGCGCCGAGGACGTGCATGCAGCCGACTACGACGCGGCGATCGTGCTCAGCCACGATCGCAAGGCGCTGCGGCTGAAGCGTACGCGGCTCGCCGTTCTGCCGTGGGTATCGCTGCAAGGCTTCTACGGCGGGCCCGACTTTCATCGGGCGCGCTTCGCGACGACGCGGCTCGCCGATCTGCTCGGCCTGGCGTTGACGAACGGGGAACACGCGAGGCACTCGGCGCAAAAGCTGCCGCTGAGCGCAACGGCCGTGGCGCGCGCCGCTGCGCTATGGCGGACAGCACCCGGCCCCAGCATCGCGCTGGCGCTCGGCGGCGTGTGGCCGCAACGCACGTATCACCGCTGGCATGAGGTGTTGGCGCTGCTGAGTGAACGTGGATGGCACGGCCGCGTCGTGCTGCTGGGTAGCGCGAACGGGCGCGAGCTGGCCGATCGCCTCGCCGGCGACGTGCCGCACGGCCTCGAGCTGCTCGATCTCATCGGCCGCACGACCCTGCCCGAAGCGCAGGCGCTGATCGCGCGTTGCAGTGCAGCCGCCTGCGCCGATGGCGGTCTGATGCACCTCGCATTTGCGACCGGCGTTCCGGTCGTCGCACTGTTCAACGCCGCGATCGATCCGCAGTGGCGTGTGCCGGCTGCGATGAAGGGTGTCGCGCTGGCCTCGGCCGGCGAAGAAGTCGACGGGATCGCCCCATCGGCGGTGGCCGATGCGATCGAGAACGCCCTCGCAAGCGACGACGGCAGCCACACGCTGCCCCACGAGCTCACGGCAACCCGACGATGACCAGCCCGGCTCCTTCGCTGCGCCACATTGGCCTGAGCCTGGGCATCATCGACTCGCTGAGCGATGGGCTCGGTGAATTCTCGACGCAGATCTGCGAACGCGTCGCGGCGCAGGCCCCCGCCTGGCGCGAAGAAGGCATCCGCTTTCATCTGCACATGCCGGCACGCTGGCATGGCCGCTTCGGCGATGCCGTGGGCTACCTCGCGACGTCGAAGCTGCAAGGCCAGTGGCACTGGCAACGCGGACCGCGCTTTGCGGTGTGGCACGGACTGAACCAGCTCGGCCGAATCGGGCCGCCGCTGTTCACGCGGCATTCGCTGCTGACGATCCACGACCTGAACTGGCTGTACCTGGACGACGCCCGCGCGCGACGTCGTTCTATGGCGAAGCTGCGCGCGCGGCTGCGCAAGTTCGACGAAGTCACGACGCTGACCCGTCATGTCGAGGATGACATCCGGACGCATCTGGATTGGACCGGGCCGGTGAGCGTGGTCCCGAACGGCGCGCGCGATTTGACGGCACATCCGCAGGAAGTGGTGGCCGGCCTGCCGCCGGACCGCTTCCTGCTGCACCTGAGCCGCTTGGCGGCTTCGAAGAATCCGCAGAGCCTGATCGAACTGGCCGCAGCATGGCCCGAGCAGCTGATCGTGCTGGCCGGGCCGCCAGGGCCCGATGCGCAGCGCGTGCGCCAGCAGGTCGACGCACGCGGCGGCCTGCCGAACCTGCGCATGGTCCACGACGTCAGCGACGCGCAGAAGGCCTGGCTCTACGCGAACTGCCAGGCGTTCCTGTTCCCGTCGTGGACCGAAGGATTCGGTCTGCCGCCACTCGAGGCGATGCATTTCGGCAAGCCGGTGTTCCTGTCGGACCGGACCAGCCTGCCCGAGATCGGCGGCGCGTTCGCGGCTTACTTCCCGAGTTTCGAAGGGGTGGCGATGCGCCGCTGCATCGAAACCGAAAGCCCACGGCTGCTCGCGATGTCAGCCGCGATCCGCCGCCACGCGGCGACGTTCAGCTGGGATCGTGCGGTGCAGGCCTACTTGGCGGTTTACCGCCGGCTGCTTGCGCTCGACGCCCCCGCGTCCTGAGCGGTCGCGTTCGACGGCGAGAACAGCGATTTCAGCGCAACCCGAAGGCGCTGCACCTGCAGCCGCACGCGCAGCGCCGGCTCGGCGAACGGGCGCTGCAGCGCGGCGCGGCGCTGCCGCAGCAGTTGGCCCGCGGCCTGGTGCTGCCCATAGCGGATCAGCGCCTTGCACAGCCACAGCG
>DATEFR010000504.1:0-8701 GCA_035280545.1 Burkholderiaceae bacterium
GCGCACCCACAGGAACATCGTCACCGCGCAGAAGGTCTTGGCGAACAGCCAGAACCAGTTCCAGAACCACATCGACTTGACGATCCACTCGGGCGTCGCCATGCCGAACAGCGAGAACGAGATCGGTGCCTGCCAGCCGCCCAGGAACATCACGACCGCGAGGCACGACACCAGGATCATGTTCGCGTACTCGGCGAGGAAGAACATCGCGAACGCCATGCCCGAGTACTCGATCATGTGGCCGGCGACGATCTCCGACTCGCCTTCGACCACGTCGAACGGCGCGCGGTTGGTCTCGGCCAGCCCGGAGATGAAATAGACGCCGAAGATCGGCAGCAGCGGCAGCCAGTTCCACGACAGGAACGTGACGCCGTGCGACGCGAACCAGCCCTTGCCCTGGCCGACGACGATGTCGGTCATGTTCAGGCTGCCGGTCACCATCAGCACGACGACGAGCGCGAAGCCCATCGCGATCTCGTACGACACCATCTGCGCCGAGGCGCGCAACGCGCCGAGGAACGCGTACTTCGAGTTCGAGGCCCAGCCGGCAATGATGACGCCGTAGACCTCGACCGAGGTCACCGCCATCAGGAACAGCAGCCCGGCGTTGATGTTCGCGAGCGCCGCATCGGGGCCGAACGGGATCACGACCCACGCGGCCAGCGCCGGCATGATGGTCATCACCGGGCCGAGCAGGAACAGCCGCTTGTTCGCAGCGCTGGGCAGGATGATCTCCTTGAAGATCAGCTTGACCGCGTCGGCGATCGGCGTCAGCAGGCCCAGCGGGCCGACGCGATTCGGGCCGGGGCGGATCTGCGTCCAGCCGATGGCCTTGCGCTCCCACAGCGTCAGGTAGGCGACGCAAATCATCAGCGGCAGCAGCAGCGCGACGATCTTGACGACATTCCAGACCAGCGGCCACACGGGGCCGAACACGGAGCTGCCGAATTGGGTGATCGTGTCCATCGCCATCAGGCCTTCGCGACAGTGACAGGGCCGAACATCGCGCCCAGCGTCGCGGTCGCGGCATGACCGGCGCTGACGCGGATGACGTTCTCGGCAAGGCTGCTATCGACACGCGCCGGCAGCACCGCGGCGGCATCGCCCTGCGCGATGCGCACCTGCGCGCCGTTCGCGAGCCCGAGGCTGGCCCACAGCGACGCCGGAAGGCTCGCGACCGGCGCGCGCCCATCGGCGGTGTGCTGCAGCGCCGGGGCGCGGCGTACCAGCGAGTCGGCCGCGTAAATCGGCACGTCGGCAATGCGCTCGAGCGCGCCGGCGGGCACCACCTTCGCAGCCGGTGCGCCGCCGTTGCCGTAGGCCTTGTTGTCCAGCCGCGCCACGATCGTCGCCGGATCGCCCAGCGCCTCGGCCCGCACCTCTTCCGAGGTCTCGAACTCGAAGCCCTGCAGCCCCAGCGTGTTGCCCAGCACGCGCAGCACCTTCCAGGCCGGGCGCGTCTCGCCCAGCGGACGCACGACACCGTGGAAGCTCTGCACGCGGCCCTCGGCGTTGACGAAGGTGCCAGAGGTTTCGGTGAACGGGGCGATCGGCAGCAGCACGTCGGCGATGTCGACCCCTGCGCTCTTGAACGGGGTCAGCGCGACGACCATGTCGGCCGCACCCAGCGCCGCGCGTGCGGCCGCGGCATCGGCTGCGTCCAGCGCCGGCTCGAGGTTCAGCAGCAACGCGGCCTTCAGCGCACCGCCCGGCGCAGCACCCAGCATCTGCGCCGCATTCAGCCCGCCCTTGCCCGGCAGCGCACGCACGAGCTGCGCGCCGACGCTGTTGCCCGCTTCGGTCAGGTAGCCGACGCTCGCGCCGGTTTGCGAGGCGATCCAGTTGGCAAGCGCCAGCAGTTCGCCGGCTTGCGGATGTTGGGCCGCGGCGTTGCCCAGCAGGATCGCCTTGCGCTCGCCGCTCAGCAGCGAGGCGGCGATGGCCTTGGCCGCATCGGTGGCCGTGCCGTGCGCCGGCGCCGACGCGCCGCTGCTCGCGCCGATCGCCACCGCGATGTCGCCCAACGCCTGCACCCAGCCGCTGGGCGCGACGCTCTGCTGCGACGCCATCGGCATCAGCCAGTCGTCGTGCAATGCATGCAGGCTGTGCACCTGCGCGCCCTTGCGCGCGGCCTGGCGAATGCGCTGCGCGAGCAACGGATGGTCCTTGCGCAGGAACGAGCCGATCACCAGCACGCGCTGCAGGCCGGTCAGGCTCGCGATCGACGTGCCCAGCCAACGCGCGTTGCCGGCGGCCGCGCCGTTCGAGAAGTCGGCATGGCGCGTGCGGACGTCGATGTTCTCGCTGCCCAGGCCGCGCACCAGCTTCGCCAGCAGGTGCAGCTCTTCGACGGTGCTGTGCGCGGCGGCGAGCGCACCCACGCTCTTCGCGCCGTGCTCGGCTGAAACCTGCGTCAGTCCGCGGCTCACGTACTCGAGCGCGGTCGGCCAGTCGACTTCCTTCCACTGCCCGCCCTGCTTCACCATCGGCGCCTTCAGACGGTCATCGCCGTTCAGCGCCTCGTACGAGAAGCGGTCGCGGTCGGCGATCCAGCACTCGTTGACGTCTTCGTTCTCGAGCGGCACGACGCGCAGCACCTGGTGGTTCTTCACCTGCACGATCAGGTTGCTGCCGACGCTGTCGTGCGGGCTCACGCTCTTGCGGCGCGAGAGCTCCCAGGTGCGGGCGCTGTAGCGGAACGGCTTGCTGGTCAGCGCGCCGACCGGGCACAGGTCGATCATGTTGCCCGACAGCTCGGAGTCCACCGTCTCGCCGACGATGGTCGTGATCTCGGAGTGCTCGCCGCGGTGGATCATGCCCAGCTCCATCACGCCGGCCACTTCCTGGCCGAAGCGGACGCAGCGCGTGCAGTGGATGCAGCGGTTCATCTCCTCCATCGAGATCAGCGGGCCGACGTTCTTGTGGAACACGACGCGCTTCTCTTCGTCGTAGCGCGAACTCGATCCGCCGTAGCCGACCGCCAGGTCCTGCAGCTGGCACTCGCCGCCTTGGTCGCAGATCGGGCAGTCCAGCGGATGGTTGATCAGCAGGAACTCCATCACGCCCTTCTGCGCCTGCACCGCCTTCGGGCTCTTGGTGCGCACGATCATGCCTTGCGTGACCGGCGTCGCGCAGGCGGGCATGGGCTTGGGCGCCTTCTCGACGTCGACCAGGCACATGCGGCAGTTCGCCGCGATCGAGAGCTTCTTGTGGTAGCAGAAGTGCGGAATGTAGGTGCCCGCCTTGTCGGCCGCATGCATCACCATGCTGCCTTCGGCGACCTCCACCTTCTTGCCGTCGAGTTCGATTTCGATCATGTTGAGGGAACCAGATCAGACGTAAGTCGGCACCAGACAGTGCTTGTGCTCGACGTGGTGCACGAACTCGTCGCGGAAGTTCTTGATCATCGCGCGCACCGGCATCGCCGCCGCATCGCCCAGCGCGCAGATCGTGCGGCCCTGGATGTTGTCGGCCACCGAGTTCAGCAGGTCGATGTCTTCCATGCGGCCCTGCCCGTTCTCGATGCGCTCGACCATGCGGAACAGCCAGCCGGTGCCCTCGCGGCACGGCGTGCACTGGCCGCAGCTCTCGTGCATGTAGAAGTACGACAGGCGCAGCAGGCTCTTGACCATGCAGCGGGTGTCGTCCATCACGATCACGGCGCCCGAGCCCAGCATCGAGCCGGCTTTCGCGATGGCGTCGTAGTCCATCGTGCAGTCCATCATCGTCGCGGCGGTCAGCACCGGCGCCGACGAGCCGCCCGGGATCACGGCCTTCAGCGTGCGGCCCTTGCGCACGCCGCCGGCGAGCTCGAGCAGCTTGGAGAACGGCGTGCCCAGCGGAATCTCGAAGTTGCCGGGATTCTCGACGTCGCCGACCACCGAGAAGATCTTCGTGCCGCCGTTGTTCGGCTTGCCGATCGCGAGGTACTCGGCGCCGCCGTTGCGGATGATCCAGGGCACTGCCGCGAAGGTCTCGGTGTTGTTGATCGTCGTCGGCTTGCCGTACAGGCCGTAGCTCGCGGGGAACGGCGGCTTGAAGCGCGGCTGGCCCTTCTTGCCTTCGAGCGACTCGAGCAGCGCGGTCTCCTCGCCGCAGATGTACGCGCCGAAGCCGTGCGCCGCATGCAGCTGGAAGCTGTAGTTGCTGCCGAGGATGTTGTCGCCGAGGTAGCCGGCCGCGCGCGCCTCTTCGAGCGCCTCTTCGAAACGCTCGTAGACCTCGAAGATCTCGCCGTGGATGTAGTTGTAGCCGACCTTGATGCCCATCGCATACGCCGCGATCGCCATCCCTTCGATGACGATGTGCGGGTTGAACATCAGGATGTCGCGGTCCTTGCAGGTCCCGGGCTCGCCCTCGTCGGAGTTGCAGACCAGGTACTTCGCACCCGGGAACTGGCGCGGCATGAAGCTCCACTTCAGCCCGGTCGGGAAGCCCGCGCCGCCGCGGCCGCGCAGGCCCGAGGCCTTGACCTCGGCGACCACCTGGTCGGGCGTCATCCCGAGCGGCTTGCCGTCGGCTTCACCCTGCTGGAGGATCTTGCGCAGCGCCTGGTAGCCGCCGCGCGCTTCGTAGTCCTTCAGGCGCCAGTTCTTGCCGTCCAGGCCGTCGTAGATCTGCGCGCCGATGTGGCGGCCGTGGAAGCAGGTCTCGGTGCCCGAGGCCTGGAACTTCGAGAGATCTGGCAGCACGTTCATGCCTTATGCCTTCGCCTTCAACGTCTCGACCAGGTCGTCGAGCCGTTCGTTCGTCATGAAGCTGACCATCTGCCGGTCGTTGACCAGCATCACCGGCGCGTCGGCGCAGGCGCCTAGGCATTCGCTCTTCTGCACGGTGAAGAGGCCGTCGGCCGTCGTGCCGCCCTCGTCGACGCCGAGTCGGCTGCACAGGTGCTGCAGCGCCTTCTCACCGTCGCGCAGCTGGCACGGCAGGTTGGTGCAGACGTTGAACTTGTACTTGCCCAGCGGCTGCTGGTTGTACATGTTGTAGAAGGTCGTGACCTCGTGCACCGCGATCGGCGGCATGCCGAGGTACTCGGCGATCGCCTTCTCGCTCTCGCCGGAGACGTGGCCCTGCTCCTGCTGCACGATCGCGAGGCAGGCCATCACGGCCGACTGCTTCTGGTCCGCGGGGTACTTGGCCACTTCCTTCGCGAAGCGCGCCAGGGTGCTTTCAGCAAAGCTCATCGATCGATCTCGCCAAATACGATGTCCATCGTGCCGATCACCGCGACCGCGTCGGCAATCATGTGGCCGCGCGCCATCTCGTCCAGCGACGCGAGGTGCGCGAAGCCGGGCGCGCGAATCTTCAGCCGGTACGGCTTGTTCGCGCCGTCGCTGACGAGGTAGATGCCGAACTCGCCCTTCGGGTGCTCGACCGCCGAATACGCCTCGCCCTCGGGCACGTGGAAGCCCTCGGTGAACAGCTTGAAGTGGTGGATCAGGTCTTCCATTCCCGACTTCATGTCGACCCGCGGCGGCGGTGCGACCTTGTGGTTGTCGGTGATCACGGGACCCGGGTTCGCGCGCAGCCACGCCACGCACTGCTGGATGATGCGGTTGGCCTGGCGCATCTCCTCGACGCGCACCAGGTAGCGGTCGTACGTATCGCCGTTGACGCCCAGCGGCACGTCGAAGTCCATCTTGTCGTAGACCTCGTACGGCTGGTGCTTGCGCAGGTCCCACAGCACACCCGAGCCGCGCAGCATCGGGCCGGTGAAGCCGAGGTTCAGCGCGCGCTCGGGGCTGACGACACCGATGCCGACCGTGCGCTGCTTCCAGATGCGGTTGTCGGTGAGCAGCGTCTCGTAGTCGTCGACGTTCTTCGGGAAGCGCCGGCAGAAGTCGTCGATGAAATCCAGCAACGAGCCCTGGCGGTTCTCGTTCATCTTCGCGAGCGCCTTCGCGTTGCGGATCTTCGAGACCTTGTACTGCGGCATCGAGTCCGGCAGGTCGCGGTACACGCCGCCCGGCCGGTAGTAGGCCGCGTGCATGCGTGCGCCCGAGACGGCCTCGTACATGTCGAACAGATCTTCCCGCTCGCGGAAGCAGTAGATCAGCATGTTCATCGCGCCGCAGTCCAGACCGTGCGCGCCCAGCCACATCAGGTGGTTCAAGAGGCGCGTGATCTCGTCGAACATCACGCGGATGTACTGCGCGCGTATCGGCACCTGGATGCCCAGCAGCTTCTCGATCGCCATGCAGTACGCATGCTCGTTGGACATCATCGACACGTAGTCGAGGCGGTCCATGTACGGCAGCGACTGGATGAACGTGCGCGTCTCGGCGAGCTTCTCGGTCGCGCGGTGCAGCAGGCCGATGTGCGGATCGGCGCGCTGGATCACTTCGCCGTCGAGTTCGAGCACGAGGCGCAGCACCCCGTGCGCGGCCGGGTGCTGCGGGCCGAAGTTCAGCGTGTAGTTCTTGATGTCAGCCATGTCGCTCGCGGATCAGTGAAGGCCACCGTAGTTGTCTTCGCGGATGATCCGCGGCGTGATCTCGCGCGGCTCGATCGTCACCGGCTGGTAGATCACGCGCTTCTGCTCGTCGTCGTAGCGCATCTCGACGTCGCCCGACACCGGGAAGTCCTTGCGGAACGGGTGGCCGATGAAGCCGTAGTCGGTCAGGATGCGGCGCAGGTCGAGGTGGCCGTCGAAGACGATGCCGTACAGGTCGAACGCTTCGCGCTCGAACCAGTTGGCCGACGACCAGACCTCGGTCAGCGAGGCGATCACCGGCACGTCGTCATCCGGACAGAACGACTTCAGGCGCACGCGCCAGTTCTTGCTCACCGACAGCAGGTGCGAGACGACGCAGTAGCGCGCGCCTTCCCACGGCTGGTCCTTGTAGCTGGAATAGTCGACGCCGCACAGGTCGATCAACTGCTCGAACTTGAGCTGCGCGTGGTCGCGCAGCGTGCGCGCGGCCTCGAGGTAGTCGGCCGCGGCGACGGTGATCGTGATCTCGCCGCGCGCGCGCGCCAGCTTCTTCAGTTTGCTGCCCAACGCGGATTCGAGAGCCGCCTGCAGGTCATCCAGCTTTGCCATGTTCGACTCAGGTGCGGGCGATCGTGTTTTCGCGGCGGATCTTCGATTGCAGCTGCAGCACGCCATACAGCAGCGCCTCGGCCGTCGGCGGGCAGCCGGGCACATAGACATCGACCGGCACGATGCGGTCGCAGCCGCGCACGACCGAGTAGCTGTAGTGGTAGTAGCCGCCGCCGTTCGCGCACGAACCCATCGAGATGACCCAGCGCGGCTCGGCCATCTGGTCGTAGACCTTGCGCAGCGCCGGCGCCATCTTGTTGCACAGCGTGCCGGCCACGATCATCAGATCACTCTGCCGCGGGCTCGGGCGGAACAGCATGCCGAAGCGATCGATGTCGTAGCGCGCCGCACCGGCGTGCATCATCTCGACCGCGCAGCAGGCCAGGCCGAACGTCATCGGCCACAACGATCCGGTCTTCGACCAGTTGATCAGCGCATCGACGCTGGTCGTGACGAAGCCTTCTTTCAGAACGCCATCAATTGCCATGGTTCATTCCCAATCGAGCGCGCCTTTTTTCCACTCGTAGGCGAACCCGACAACGAGAATGCCCAGGAAAATCATCATCGCCCAGAAACCGGCCGCGCCGATCTCGCGCAGCGTCACCGCCCACGGAAACAGGAACGCGATCTCGAGGTCGAACAGGATGAAAAGGATCGCGACCAGGTAGTACCGTACATCGAACTTCATGCGCGCGTCTTCGAACGCTTCGAAGCCGCATTCGTACGGCGAGTTCTTTGCCTGGTCGGGGCGATGCGGGCCGAGCAGGAAACCGAGCACCTGAGGCGCCACGCCGACCGCCGCGCCGATCAGGATGAACAGGATGACGGGCAGGTAGGGTTCCAGATTCATGTTCGGTGCGGCGCTGCCAACTGCGCAACTTCTGCGCGACTCCGCCCGAACAAACCCACTCGGGCAGAACAAGGGAGAAATGTTTGGTGCCGACGGCGAGACTCGAACTCGCACAGCTTTCGCCACTACCCCCTCAAGATAGCGTGTCTACCAATTTCACCACGTCGGCGGCACATTCATTGCCGTGTTCGGATCGCGTGAGGATGGCTCCCCGAACAGCCAAAGATTCTAACCCCAAAGCGTAAGGGGTTCCTCGCATGCGCTGCGTTGCCACAGCGCTTGACACGGGCGAGCGCGGCGCGCTCGTCCCGTCGGGCGTCACTTGGTCGGGATCGCACCGGCACCCGAAGCGGGCTGCGCGGCCGTCGAGGCTGCCTGCGACGCGGCCGGAGCAGGCGCGCCGCTCGTGCCCGGGATCAGCGCGGCGCCCGAGGCCGGCGTGCTCGCGGCCGATGCGGGCATCGTCGGCCGATCCAGCACGCTGCCGGTGGGCGCGCCGCCGATGCGCTCGTTCGAGAAATACGCGAGCGCCAACGTGCAGACGAAGAAGATCGCAGCGCACACCGCGGTCGAGCGCGACAGGAAGTTCGCGCTGCCGGTCGCGCCGAACAGGCTGCCCGACGCACCGCTGCCGAACGACGCGCCCATGTCGGCACCCTTGCCGTGCTGGATCAGCACGAGGCCGATCATCACGAGCGCCGCCAGGATCTGCAGCGCGAGCACCACGTTCATCAACAAGTTCATTCTTCTGCTCCGTTCAATCTCTCTCGCCGCAGGGCGCACAAGGGCGCATCTCCGGTCGTGCA
>DATEFR010000505.1:0-3271 GCA_035280545.1 Burkholderiaceae bacterium
GGATTCACGACGATCTTGTTACTCCCCGCTGCGCTGCCGCTCGCGTAGATTTGTTCCGACGGCGCCGAGTTCCGATGCGCCGAACGGAGCAAAGACGATGAGCACCCCGCGCAACGAAACAAGCGACCACAAGAGACTACCGCCGGCACCGGCGCACCCGGCCGAGATCGTGCGCGAGTACGGCCCCTTCGAAGGTGCCGAACACATCGCCGGCATCACCCACGATGGCCAGCGCGTCTGGGCCGCGGCCGGCTCCCGGCTGCTCGCGATCGACCCCGACAGCGGCCAGCTCGCGCGCACGCTGCCCCGCAGCGGCGACGCCGGCACCGCGTACGACGGCACGTACCTGTACCAGATCGCCGAAGCGCGCATCGACAAGATCGACCCTGCGACCGGCGACGTGCTGAAGTCGATCCCGGCGCCCGGGCACGGCGGCGACTCGGGCCTCGCATGGGCCGAGGGCAGCCTGTGGGTCGGGCAGTACCGCGATCGCAAGATCCACCGGATCGATCCCGAGACCGGCGCGATCCTGCGCACGATCGAGACCAACCGCTTCGTCACCGGCGTGACCTGGGTCGACGGCCAGCTGTGGCACGGCACCTGGGAAGGCGACGAGAGCGAGATCCGCCAGATCGATCCCGACAGCGGCGCGGTGCTAGCGCGCCTCGAGATGCCGCACGGCGTCGGCGTCAGCGGCCTCGAGTCCGATGGAGCCGACCTCTTCTATTGCGGCGGCGGCACGAGCGGAAAGATCCGGGCCGTGAAAAGACCGAAGCCACAAGCAAAACGAGCAACCTGAAGTTCAACCCCTCACGACGAACCTATCCAACGGGCTCTGCGAGCCCAGGAGCACACCATGAACACCACCCCCTCTGACCATCCCGTCGTCTCCAAGGACCGCTGGCTGACCGAGCGCAAGGCGCTGCTGGCACACGAGAAGGAGCTGACGCACCTGCGCGACCAGATCGCGCGCGAGCGCCGCGCATTGCCGTGGGAGCGCGTCGACAAGAACTACGTCTTCGAGACCCCCGAGGGCCCGCGCACGCTCGCCGAGCTGTTCGAAGGCCGCCGCCAGTTGCTGGTGCAGCACTTCATGTTCGCCCCGGGCTGGGAGCAAGGCTGCCCGAGCTGCTCGTTCATGGCCGACCATACCGACGGCATGAACGTGCACCTGGCGCATCGCGACGTCACCTTCGTGGCCATCTCGCGGGCCACGCTGCCCGAGATCGAGCGCTTCCGTCGGCGCATGGGCTGGCAGTTCAAGTGGGTGTCCTCGCACGGCACCGACTTCAACCGCGACTTCGGCGTCACCTTCACGCCGGAAGAAGTGGCCAAGGGCAAGCTCCCCTACAACTACGGCGAATGGACCATGGCGTCGGAGGAGTGGCCCGGCATCAGCGTGTTCTACCGCGATGAGGCCGGCGCGATCTTCCACACCTATTCGACCTACGGGCGCGGCGTCGAAGTGATGATGGGCACCTACAACCTGCTCGACCTCGTGCCCGAGGGGCGCGGCGAGCGGGACACGCCCTACAAGATGGAGTGGGTGCGTCACCACGACCGCTACGAGCCGCAGCCGGCGGCGGGCGGTTCGTGCTGCGCATCGCACGGCTGAGCTGAGGCTCGAGGCGCCCAGCCCACCTTCATCGGGACGGATGCGCGATGACCAGCCTGTGGCCCTGGTTCGCGATCGCCGGCCTCGGCGCGCTGCACGGCCTGAGCCCGGCGAACGGCTGGATGTTCGCCGCCGCGTGGGGCGTGCGCGCGCACGATGCGAAGCAGGCGCGGCGCGCGCTGCTGCCGATCGCGATCGGGCATGCGGCGTCGATCGCGATCGTCGCGACTGCGTTTGCGCTGGGTGGAACGGTCAGCCTGGCGATGAACCGCACATACCTTCAGGGCGCGGCCGGTGCGCTGCTGGTCGGTGCCGCGTCGTACCGCCTGCTGCGCGGTGGCGTCAGGTGCCTGCCGCTGGGCACGCCAGTCGGCCACGTCGGCATCGCACTCTGGTCCTTCCTGATGGCCACCGCGCACGGCATCGGGATGATGCTGGTGCCGGCGTTCGTGCCTCTGTGCCTGGCCGATGGGCCGGTTCGCGAGATCACGGCGTCGGGTTCGCTGGCCTTGGCGCTGGCAGCCGTCGGCCTGCACACGGCCGCGATGCTGGTCACGACCGGCATCGTCGCCACCGGCGTGTGCCGCGGCATCGCGCTGCTCCGCTGACGTCGCGCCATCCCCCTGGACAGAGGGAGCGCTCTGTCCTATGCCGCAGGGGGACAAACAACCAGGAGCGCAAGGCGAAAGCTCGGAGGCCGGCGACGGTGCGGATCCCTACATTGATCCGTGTCATCCCGGCACGAGCACACCATGGC
Source organism: Burkholderiaceae bacterium (assembly GCA_035280545.1). Classification (GTDB taxonomy): domain Bacteria; phylum Pseudomonadota; class Gammaproteobacteria; order Burkholderiales; family Burkholderiaceae_C; genus DATCSE01. The sequence goes on from DATEFR010000505.1 coordinate 2,373, forward strand.
CACCAACACCACGTCCTTCCTCAACACCCCGCAAGCTGTGGACGACCTGTTCGTGTCGAGCACGACGGGCCTCACCGAGGATTCGCTGTTCATCACCTACCTCGCGGTCATGGCCAATGACCTGGGCGGCGCGGCCAAGACGCTCTACTCGATCGACAACGGCACGAACAGCATCGGCGTTTTCAGTCCCACGGATCTTCTGACCCAGGACATCGTCAGGACCGAGGCGCTGACGACCGACCTGAGCGCGCACGGCGCCAAGATCTGGATCACGACGGACGGCAAGGTCGGCTACGACGCGGCCACGCTGTCGGCGGACTTCAAGGACCAGTTGCAGCATCTGTCGTCCGGACAGTTCCTGACGGACACCTTCACCTACGCGATCCGTCTCGGCAACGGCACGCTGAGCTGGGCCACCGCGACCGTGCAGATCGCCGGCGTGAACGACGCACCCGTCGTCACCGGCGCGGTGACGGGCCACGCCGACGAAGACGCCGCCTGCGTGACCTTGAACGCGCTGGCCCGCGCATCGGACGTCGACACAGGCTCCACGCTGTCGGTGACGAACCTGCCCGCCTCGCTGCCGCCGGGCGTCACCTACGACGCGGCGACCCACGCCTTCACGCTGGACCCGTCGCATGCCGCCTTCCAGCACCTGGCGGCGGGCGAGCACGCGAGCGTGACAGTGAACTATGGCGTGAGCGACGGCACATCGACGACGGCCGCCTCGGTGTCATGGGACGTGGTCGGCACCAACGACGCGCCGGCGGTGACCGGCGCGGTGACCGGATCGGCCACCGAGGATGCGGCCAGCGTGACCCTGAACGCGCTGGCCCGCGCATCGGACGTCGACACAGGCTCCACGCTGTCGGTGACGAACCTGCCCGCCTCGCTGCCGC
>DATEFR010000506.1:0-22068 GCA_035280545.1 Burkholderiaceae bacterium
TGCCGTTCTGGCCGTGCGTGCTGTACATGGCGATCGGCAAGTTCGCGCGCTACGTGACGATGACGGTCGCGATGCTCTGGATCTGGCCCGGACAATTCACGCTTTGACGAGAGAGAACGTCCTGACGATCAGGAGAACACCCCGAGAAGGAGCCACACGATGTCGCTACCAGCACCCCGCCGCGCACTCGTCGTCATCGACGTGCAGAACGAATACGTGACCGGCAATCTGCCGATCGAGTACCCGCCCATCGAACAGTCGCTGGCCAACATCGGCCGGGCGATGGATGCGGCCCGTGCGGCGGGCGTCCCCATCGTCGTCGTGCAGCAGGACGCGCCGCCCGAGTCGCCGCTGTTCGCCAAGGACTCGCCGGGCTGGCAACTTCATGCGGTCGTCGCCGAGCGGCCGCGCGATCATCACGTGCACAAGACCTTGCCGAGCGCGTTCCCCGAGACCGGTCTCGCGGCCTGGCTGGCCGAGCGCCAGATCGACACGCTCGCGATCGTCGGCTACATGACGCACAACTGCGACGCGTCGACGATCAACCACGCGGCGCACCAAGGGCTCGCGGTCGAGTTCGTGGCCGATGCGACCGGCGCGGTGCCCTACGCGAACGCAGCCGGCAGCGTCAGCGCCGAGGAGATCCATCGCGTCTACAGCGTGGTGTTCCATTCGCGCTTCGCGGCGGTGACGAGCACCGACGCGTGGATCGCCGCACTGCAGGCCGGGCAACCGATTGCGCGAGACAACATCTACCTGTCGAACCAGCGGGGCCGGCAGGCGCACGACGACGCATCGCCGCGCGCCGCCTGACGCGCAAGACGGCAGCCCGACACGACAAGGGGCGCCGTGGCGCCCCTGCATCGGGTTGGAACGGCGAGCTTAGGCGCTCTTGCGTGCCGCGGCGCGTTTCGCGGCCGGCTTCGCGGTGCCGTTGCTGCCGGCGCTCTTCGCGGCGGCAGTCTTCGCGGCCGGCGCCTTCGAGAGCTTGGCGACCTTGGCGCTGAGCTCGTCGAGCTGCGCGCGCAGTGCGGCCACGTCCTTCGCCGACGGCACGCCGAGGCGGTTCAGCGCCTTCGCGGTGCGCTCTTCGAAGATGCTTTCGAGCTTGTCCCAGTGCTGGCCGGCCTTGGCCTGCACGTCGCTGGCCATGCTGGTCATCTTGCCGGTGACCGCGCCGAGCTTCTCCTCGACGTCGGACTGCGTCTTCTTCTGCAGCGCGGCGCCGTCCTTCACGAGCGCTTCGAAGACCTTGGTGCCTTCGGCCTGCGCGCGCGAGAACGCGCCCATGCCGGCGAGCCAGATCTGCTGGGCCGAGTCCTTGACCTGCGCGGCCAGCGCGCTGTCGAGCAGGCCGGTCGTGGCGGCCTTCTTCTCGGCCATCTGCTTGAGTTTCTTGACCATGAGGGTACGTCCTTTCGTTGCGGGTCCGCCGGCGACTATAGGAGCGAGCGCTGGGGAGCGCAGCCTAATCCTCGCCGATGGCCGCGTTGTTCGCTTGGGGTAAATGGGCAGCGTCGCGCGAAAAGCTTTGGTCAAGAATGCGCGGGCACTGCGATTCGAACCGACTGGAGGACAGCCCATGCAGTATTTCGTCACCGGCGCAACCGGCTTCATCGGCAAACGGCTCGTCAAGACGCTGCTGGCGCGGCGCGGGGCGACCGTGTACTTCCTGCTGCGGCCGGAAAGCGCCGGCAAGGTCGAGGCGCTGCGCGAGTACTGGGGCGCAAACGGCGCGAAGGCGATCCCCGTCTACGGCGACCTGACCGCGAAGAAGCTCGGCGTCTCGGCCGACGAGCTGAAGCAACTCAAGGGCAAGGTCGATCACGTCTATCACCTCGCGGCGATCTACGACCTGTCGGCCGACGCCGAGTCGCAGACCCAGGTCAACATCGACGGCACGCGCAACGTCGTCGAATTCGCGAAAGCGATCGACGCGGGCCATCTGCACCACGTCAGCTCGATTGCCGCGGCCGGCCTGTACGAAGGCGTCTTCCGCGAGGACATGTTCGACGAGGCCGAGGGGCTGGACCACCCGTACTTCATGACCAAGCACGAGAGCGAGAAGATCGTGCGCAAGGAGGCCAAGGTGCCGTGGACCGTGTACCGCCCCGCGATGGTCGTCGGCGACTCGACGACCGGCGAGATGGACAAGATCGACGGGCCGTACTACTTCTTCAAGCTGATCCAGCGCATGCGGCAGCTGCTGCCGCCGTGGATGCCCAGCATCGGGCTGGAGGGCGGGCGCATCAACATCGTGCCGGTGGATTTCGTCGTCGCGGCGCTCGATCACATCAGCCACCTGAAGGCCGAGCTGAACAAACGCTGCTTCCACCTGGTCGACCCGGTCGGCTACCGCGTCGGCGATGTGCTGGACATCTTCAGCAAGGCCGCGCACGCGCCGAAGATGAACCTGTTCATCAACGCGGCGCTGTTCGGCTTCATCCCGAAGAGCGTGAAGAAGGGCTTGATGGTGCTCGCGCCGGTGCGCCGCCTGCGCAGCGCGGTGATGAAAGATCTCGGCCTGCCCGAGGACATGTTCACCTTCATCAACTTCCCGACCCGCTACGACTGTCGCGAGACGCTCGCCGCGCTGAAGGGCTCCGGCATCGAATGCCCGCGGCTGCCCGACTACGCGTGGCGGCTGTGGGACTACTGGGAGCGCCACCTCGACCCGGCGCTGGCTATCGACCACTCGTTGCGCGGCAACGTCGGCGGCAAGGTCGTGCTGGTCACCGGCGGCTCGTCGGGCATCGGGCTCGCGGCGGCCATCAAGTTCGCGCAGGCCGGCGCGATCACGATCATCTGCGCGCGCGACGAGGCCAAGCTCGTCGAGGCGAAGCAGGAGATCCTCGCCGCGGCCGGCAAGGACGCGCCGGTCCACGCCTACTCGGTCGATATCGCGAACGAGGAAAGCTGCAGGCAGTTCGTGCAGACGCTGCAGCAGAACCACGGCGGCGTCGACTACCTGATCAACAACGCCGGCCGCTCGATCCGCCGCGCGATCGAGTCGAGCTACGACCGTTTCCACGACTACGAGCGCACGATGCAGCTGAACTACTTCGGCTCGCTGCGCATCACGATGGGCCTGTTGCCGGGCATGGCCGCGAAGAGGCGCGGCCACGTCGTCAACATCAGCTCGATCAGCGTGCTGGTCAATGCACCGCGCTTCTCGGCGTATGTCGCGTCCAAGGCGGCGCTGGACGCGTGGACCGCCTGCGCCGCGAGCGAGTTCCAGGACCAGGGCATCACGTTCACGACGGTCAACATGCCGCTGGTGCGCACGCCGATGACCGCGCCGACGAAGATCTACGAGAGCATGCCGCTGCTCTCGACCGACGAGGCGTCGGACCTGATCGTGCAGGCGGTCGTCGAGAAGCCGGTGCGGGTCGCGACCAGGCTAGGCGTCTTCGTCGAGCTGCTGCACGCGGCCGTGCCGCGCATCACGCAGATCCTGATGAACACGACCTTCCGGATGTTCCCCGACAGCGCCGCGGCGCGGGGCGAGAAGGTGCCGGCGAAGGCCACGCTCTCAGCGGAGGCGATGGCGATGGCGCAGATGATGCGCGGGATCCACTTTTAGCGAGTGGGCCGCTAAAGCGGCACGCTCCGAACCAGCGTCGCGGTCGCGGTCGCGACCTGGCGAATCAGGTTGGTGACCGCCTGGGCATGCGCCTGCGCGGTGTCGGCGCTGGCCGGCAGCTCGTAGTTCCACTCCTGCGCGCGCAACAGACGCGGCCCGCTGCCGCCGTTGCTGAGCACGACCCGCGCATGCGCCTGCAGCTTCTGCGCGCTGCGCAGATAGTCCATCGGCACCATCTCGACCTGCAGCGTCAGCGCGGGCACGCGGTCGCCGCAGTTGTTCTCGCACAGCGTCCAGCCCGGCAGCTGCGAGCGCAGCGCCGCGAGGAATTCGCGCGACACGCCGACCTCGATGCGCTCGGCCCAGTAGGTGTTGGGCCATTCGGCCAGCGTGCTCGGGTCGGCGCGGTAGCGCACGCGCCGTGCGACCAGGTATTCGGGGATCGCGATGCGACGCACCGCGAGCAGCGGAGGCTCGGCCGCCGATGCGGCGCTGGCCGGCGCGCCCGCCTGCACGGGCGGCATGCCGATGACCGCATTGGGCAGCGTCAGCAATGACGGCGCCGGCCCCGGATCGGAGGCGCAGCCCGCCGCCAGGGCCGCGATGCCCAGCGCGAATGCAGCGGCGGTCGCGAATGACGACCGGGTCGACGACGACAGCAAAGAAGGTCTCATGGGCGCCGGTTCCCGAAGATGATGGCGTTGGGTTTTTCCTCGAGCAGCTCGCTCCAGTCGCGCAGGCCGCGTGCCGCTTGCGACAGGTCGCGGATCGCCGCATCGAGATCGCCGCGCAGCGATGCGCCCGGTGCCGTCATCTCGGCGACGCGGTCCATCGCAAGCCGCGCCGATTCGGCCGCGTCGCGCGCGCCCACCAGCGAGCGCTGCAGTTCGGGTTGCGCGCTGCGCAGCGTGTCGTTCGAGGTGTCGGCCAGCCGCGTGATCGACGAGAGCGTCGCCGCGGTGCTGAGCTGCACCTGGCGGATCGCCTCGTTGGCGATCTTCAGCGTCGCGCGGGCGTCGTTGCCGGTTTTCGCGAGCTCGCTGGACGTGCCGGCGAGCACGGTCTTGGCGCCGTCCAAGGTCGCCTGCACGCCGATCAATGTGCCGCGCAGTTCCTTCACGGTGTCGCGGATTTCCTGCACCGTGTCGCGCAGCGGCAGCTCGGCGACCTGGTCGACCAGTGCGCCGAAACGGTCGCCGAGCGCCGGGATCTCCGCCTCCTTGCCGTCGCCGACCAGGGTCGACGGCGTGTTCGGCACGAAGTCGAGCTCGATCACCTTCTGCCCGGTGACGAAGCTCTGCGCGACCAGCCGCGCGCGCAGGCCGCGCTGCACCAGCGTCTGGACGTCCACCGGCGTGTCCTTGCTGCCGGTGTAGCGCACCGGGTCCGCGCTGAGCCGCACACGCACCGGGATCAGCGCCTTCAGCGAATCGCGGTCGACCAGGATGCCGATGCTGTCGACCTGGCCGACCTGCACGCCGCGGAACGTCACCGGCGCACCGACATACAGCCCGCTGGCATTGCCGCGGTAGTAGATCATCGCGATCTGCTGCTGCCTGAACAGGGTGGAGCCGCTCAGCCACAGGATGCCGGCGACGATCATCACCATCGAGGCGATCACGAACAGTCCGATCAGCAGGGCGTTGCGTTTCATGGCGGATGCCTCAGTACAGCGTGGCCCGCTGGCGCTGCGGCAGCTCGCGGTCGTACGCGGCGCCGTCTATCGTCGACTCGGACAGCACTTCGAGAATCGTGCCGGGCGTCGGCACGTGGCGTTCGGCGCGCGGCGGCAGCGGGTCCCACAGCTTGGAGCGCTGGATCGCGCGCGCGCACTGGAAGAACACCGTGTCGACCCGGATCACGATCACGCACTTCGGCAGGCGGCCGTCGACCGCGAAGCGCTGCAGCAGCGTCGGATCCACCGACAGGTGGGCACGGCCGTTGACGCGCAGCGTCTCGCCGATGCCGGGGACCAGGAACAACAGGCCGACTCGCGGGTCGGCGACGATGTTGCGCAGGCTGTCGATCCGGTTGTTGCCGCGCCGCTCGGGCAACAGCAGCGTGTGCTCGTCCTCGACCGCGACGAAGCCCGGCGGGTCGCCACGCGGCGAGGCGTCGAGCCCGCCGGGGCCCGTCGTCGCGAGGATCGCGAACGGCGAGGCCTCGATCATCCGGCGGTACAGCGGGTGCACGTACGGCACTTCCTTGCGGGTCGACGTCTCGCCGGGGCGCTCGAACAGCGCTTCGAGCTGCGCGAGGTCGGCGATCGTGTGCGGGTCGGCAGGCGTCGGTGGGGGCATCGAGCGGTCCTCTCGGTCGGGGGCGGCGGCGTTCACGGCGCCGTGGTCCGGTTGTTGCGGCCCGTTGCCGATTGTGCGGCCTCGCTGCTGTCGGGCGGCTCCTCGCGCCGCAGGAAGGCCCGCACCGTCGGATGGTCGGCCGTGTCGCGCAACGCGCGCGGGCTGCCGTGCGCGATCGGATGTTTGCTCTCGGCGTCGAGAAAGATCCCGTCGTCGGCGATCGCGAACAGGCTCGGCAGCTCGTGGCTGACGAACACGACCGCGGCGCCGGTGCGCTCGCGAATTTCGAGCACCAGGTCGTCCAGGCGCTTGCTGCTGATCGGGTCGAGGCCGGCCGACGGTTCGTCCAGGAACAACAGCGGCGGCTCGGCCGCGATCGCGCGCGCCAGGCCGGCGCGCTTCTTCATGCCGCCGCTCAGGTCGCCCGGAAAGAAGTCGGCGAACTCGGCGAGCGCGACCCACTCGAGCGCCTCGCGCGCACGCCGCTCGCGTGCCGCGGCGTCCAGCGTCGTGTGCTGCTCGAGCGGCATGCAGACGTTTTCGAGGATGGTCATCGACGACCACAGCGCCGCGCTCTGGAACAGCATGCCGAAGCCTGCGCGCAGCTTCGCGCGCTGCGCGTCGTCGCTGGCCCAGTAGTCGATGCCGCTGTACGTGACCTGGCCCGCGGCCGGCGGGAGCAGCCCGACCAGGTGCTTGAGCAGCGTGCTCTTGCCGCAGCCGCTGCCGCCCATCACCGCGAAGATCGCGCCCTTCTCGACCTTGAACGAGACGCCCGTCTGGATCAGGCGATCGCCGAAGCGCATCTCGAGCTGGTCGACGGCGAGCAGCGTCATCTTCCGGATCGTCGTCAGATGTCCAGCGCGTTCGCGCAGACCGCGAACACCGCGTCGAGCACGATGATGCCGACGATGCTGACGACCACCGCGCTGGTGGTCGCGATGCCGACGCCGGCCGCATTGCGCTTCGCGTACAGGCCGCAATAGCAGCCGACCAGCCCGATCAGGCCGCCGAAGACGACCGCCTTGGCCAGCCCCAGCCCGAGGTGCGCCCAACTCAGCGCGTCGCCGACGCGATCGATGTAGGCCGCGGCCGAGACGTTCAGCATGCCCGAGGCAACCACCATGCCGCCGAACAGCCCGGTGGCCACCGCGTAGATGAACAGCAGCGGCATCATCGCCAGCAGCGCCAGCACGCGCGGCAGCACCAGGAAGTCGACCGCATCCAGCCCCAGCACCTCGAGCGCGTCGACCTCCTCGTTGGCCTGCATGGTCGCGATCTCGGCGGCGAACGCAGCGCCGGTGCGGCCGGCCATCACGACCGCGGTGATGATCGCCGCCATCTCGCGCGCGACCGCGATCGCGACCCCGTCGGCGACATAGATGCCGGCGCCGAACTTGATCAGCTGCACGGCGCCGACGAACGCGAGGATCGCGCCGACCAGCACGTTGACGACGGTCACGATGGGCACCGCGCGGGCGCTGCAGTCGGCGACCACCTGGCTCAGGTCTTTGGCGCGGAAGGTCCAGCGCCCGAGCGCGCCCGAAACGGCGGCGATCAGCACGTGGCCGAGGTAGGTGACCGGGCGGATCGGGAGCAGGGCGGCGAGCTGCATGCGGGCAAGGATTGGTGCGGACATTCTGCCGTGCTTCGGGGCGAGTTCCGATCCGGCTGCTCGATAATCGCGCGCTGTCGCCGCGAGCTCGCGCGGCGAAAGCGCCACCCGCACGTTCGAACGCCGTCGTCAGCCGTCATGGACGCCTTGCGCTTTGCCAGCACCAAGATCCAGCCGCCGCGCCTGCGCAGCGCGCGCATCGCGCGGCCGCGCCTGGAGGCGCGCCTGCGCGAAGCGCTGCAGCAGCGCCGGGTCGTGCTGCTGCTCGCGCCCGCCGGGTTCGGCAAGACCTGCGCGCTGGCGGCGCTGTTCGATCCCGACGGGTCGAACGAGCCTTCGAAACAAGACGCGCTCGCCTGGGTCTCGCTAGACGAGGACGACGACCCGCAGCGCCTGTTCGCCTGCCTGATCGCCGCGCTCGAGCCGTTCGATCTGCCGTGGCGCGCCGCGCCCGAGGCCTTGATCGCGCAGCTGGCCGACGGCGAGGCCGCAGCGCGGCGGGCCATCGCCGAGCTGGTCAACGCGCTCGCGGCCACCGACGTGACGCACGGCGTGATCCTGCTCGACGACCTGCACCGCGTGCAGACGCCCGCGGTGCACACGCTGCTCGATGCGCTGATCGAACGGCTGCCGGCGCAGTGGACGCTGGTGATCTCCACCCGCGTCGAGCCGCCGCTGGCGTTCGCGCGGCTGCGCGTGGCCGACGAGCTGGCGGAGTTTGGCCAGCATGACCTGCGCTTCGATGCCGATGAGGCGGGTGCGCTCGCGGCCGGGCACCTGGCGGGCCAGGATGACCGCGGCGCGACGCCGATGGCCGACGCCGCGATCGAGCGGCGCGTCGCCGAGCTGTTCGAGCGTACGCAAGGCTGGCCGGCCGGGTTGCGGCTCTGTCTCGCGGCACTGCGTTCGCGCCCGGGTGGCCACGCGAGCGGCTTGGCAGCCGGCGCGTCGACCGCGCGTGTCGACCATCACCTGTTCGATTACCTCGCCGGCGAAGTGCTCGACGACATGCCGGCCGAACTGCACGACTTCCTGCTGCGCTGCTCGGTGCTGCCGGCGCTGACCGACGTGCGCTGCGCCGCCGTCAGCGGCGACCCGCGCGCCGCCGACCGCCTCGACGAGGTCGAGCGCCGCGGCCTGTTCGTCACGGCGCTGGACGCGCACGAGCGCACGCTGGTGCTGCACGACCTGTTCCGCGAGGCGCTCGACGAACGGCTGCGCCGCCGCCTGCCCGACGAGCTGCCGCAGCTGCTGAAGCGCGCGGCGGCCGGCGAGGAAGATCCGCTGCGCCGCGTCGGCTTTCTGCTGCGTGCCGGCGAGTTCGGTGCGGCCGAAGGCGTGCTGGCCGACGCCTCCGAACAGTTGTTGCTCGAGGGCGGCGTTGGCGAGCTGCGCCGGGCGATCGAACAGTTCTCGGTCCACCGGCATGCCGGGTCGCCGCGCCTGCACCGCGTGCATGCCACCTGCCTGGCCCACGAAGGGCAATGGGTGGAGATGGTGGGCGCTTGCGAGGCGGCGATCGCAGGGGCACGTGCGAGCGGCGACGAGACGGAGCGGCAGCTCGCGCAGGCCTACCTCGCTGCGGCGCTGCGCAATGCCGGGCGCCACGAGGCATGCGCCGCACAGCTGGACGACTTGCGGCCGCAAGCGCTCAGCGACACGGCCCGCGCGGTCTTCCTCTCCACCGAATGTTCGGTGCTCGTGTACGCGGGTGGGCAGGGTCGGCTGCCCGCGGCGTTCGCGGAGCAGCTCGACGCGATGGAGCGCGGCGGGTCGCTGTTCGTCTGGTGGATGTGCGCGCCTTCGAGCTCGTGGGCCAGCATCCGCGGCATGCGTGCATTGCTCGAGCGCTACTGCCGCGGCGCGTTGCAGCGCGTCGGCGAGCGCGAGCTGATGATGCGTGCCGACGCGCACCTCCTCCACGCGTACACCTTGCTCTGGGCCGGGCGCTTCGACGAGGCGCTGGCCGGCGCCGCGCTCGCGAGGAGCGATCTGCACTGGCTGGCCAGCTGGGCCACCAGAGGTGCCAACATGCGCGTGTTCCAGGCGCTGGTCGATGCGATGAGCGGGCGCGTCGAGCCTGCCGAGCAGATGCTCGAAGACTGGCTCGCGCAGCTCGCCGGCATGGCGGCCGAGACGGCGCGACACTGGCGCCACGACATCGCGATGTTCGCGATCCGCGTGCTCGATGCGGCGGGCAGCGCTCCGCAGCGCCTCGAGCGCTGGGGCCGGCTGTTCGCGGACGGGCTGCCCGATATGGCCAGGTTCGAGGACGATGCGCCGCGCACGGCCGCCTACCTCGCCCGCATCGCAGCGGCCGAGGGCCGCTGGCCGGACGCTGCGGCGCTGTTCCAGCGGCTGCTGCCGATCGCGGCCGGCAGGATGGAGTCGTTCGGCCAGGTGAACGAGCTGCATCTGCGCGCGGCCCACGCGCTGCTGCAATGCGGGCGCCTCGACGCCGCCGCCGCGGCGCTCGCACCGGCGTTGCAACGCATCCGCAGCGAAGGCGAGCGGGGTCACGCGATGATGGCCGGCTCGCAGGTGCTGGTGCCGCTCGCGCAAGCCCGCTGGGGTGCGCGCTTGGAAGCTCCGTTGCGCGAGGAGCTCGAGGCGCTGGCCGGCCTTGCCGTGTCGCTGCGCGAGCTCGATGGTCCGCGCTCGCTTGCGGCCGAGGAGGCAGCCGCTTCTACGCTGCGCGAGGCTCGCGGTCCCGTGCCTGCCGTGACCAGCGATGCGCAGCTCAGCACCCGCGAGCGCGAGGTCCTCGAGCGCATCGCCGCCGGCGACAGCAACAAGGTGATCGCCCGCGTGCTCGACATCAGCCCGCACACCGTGAAGCGCCATGTCGCGAACATTCTCGACAAGCTGGGCCTCGCGTCGCGCGGGCAGGCCGCGGCCTGGGTGCACGGGCACGCGTGACGTGCGCAATGCCGCGGACGCGGCGGGCTGTGTCTGTGTCTCGATGCGAAGTTCGCGAGCACGACCCTACAATCTTTTCTCCACCCCCCACGAACCGGCCGCAGCAGCACCGCCATGAGCACCGACGCCCCCGTTCATCCGCACGTGACGCCCGATCTCTCGCACATCGCGCCGCGCGACAAGGCCGAGATCCTGGCCCAGGCGCTGCCGTACATCCGCAAGTTCCACGGCAAGACGATCGTGATCAAGTACGGCGGCAACGCGATGACCGACCCGGGCCTGCAGCAGGACTTCGCCGAGGACGTGGTGCTGCTCAAGCTGGTCGGCCTGAACCCGGTGGTCGTGCACGGCGGCGGCCCGCAGATCGAGGACGCGCTTGCGAAGATCGGCAAGAAGGGCACGTTCATCCAGGGCATGCGCGTGACCGACGAGGAGACGATGGAAGTCGTCGAGTGGGTGCTGGCCGGGCAGGTGCAGCAGGACATCGTCGGGCTGATCAACGTCGCCGGCGGCAAGGCGGTCGGCCTGACCGGGCGCGACGGCGGGCTGATCCGCGCGCACAAGCTGAAGATGGTCGACCACAAGGACCCGAACAAGGTGCACGACGTCGGCCAGGTCGGCGAGATCGAGTCCATCGACCCGAGCGTCGTGAAGGCGCTGCAGGACGACCAGTTCATCCCGGTGATCTCGCCGCTGGGCTTCGGCGCGAGCAACGAGAACTACAACATCAATGCCGACGTCGTCGCCGGCAAGCTGGCCGAGGTGCTGAAGGCCGAGAAGCTGATCATGCTGACCAACACGCCGGGCGTGCTGGACAAGAACGGCAAGCTGCTGACGAATCTGTCGGCGCGCGAGATCGACGAGCTGTTCGCCGACGGCACGATCTCCGGCGGCATGCTGCCGAAGATCGGCAGCGCGCTGGATGCCGCGAAGAACGGCGTCAACACCGTGCACATCATCGACGGCCGCGTGCCGCATGCGATGCTGCTGGAGGTGCTCACCGAGCAAGCCTACGGCACGATGATCAGATCCCACTGAACTTGGCTGATCCCACTGCGAAGCGGCGCCGGCGCGTCTGGCTGTTCGACCTCGACAACACGCTGCACGACGCGAGCCACGCGGCGTTCGGCTGGACCAACCAGGCGATGAACGAGTACATCATCGCGCACCTGGGGATGTCGCAGGACGAGGCGGCGCGGCTGCGCCAGCGCTATCTGAAGGACTACGGCGCGACGCTGCTCGGGCTGGTGCGTCACCACGGGGTAGACGCGGCGCACTTTCTCGAGCAGACCCACGTACACCCTGAGCTCGATAGGCTCGCCCGCACCAGCACGCACGACCGCGCCGCGCTGAAGAAACTCGCCGGGCGGCGCTACGTGCTGACGAACGCGCCGCGCGCCTATGCATTGCGGGTGATGCGCATCCTCAAGCTCGATCGCTGCATAGCCGGCGTGATCAGCATCGAAGACATGACGATGTTCGGCCACCTGCGCCCCAAGCCGGATGCGCGGATGTTCCGCCACATCGCGGCGCGGCTGCGGGTGCGGCCCGCCGACTGCGTGCTGGTCGAGGACACGCTGGAGCACCAGAAGGCGGCGCGTGGCGTCGGAATGACAACGGCGTGGATGCAGCGCTATCTAGAGGGCCGTTTCGGCGGCTCGATTCGTGACGCATTCAACGCCCGCGCGAACCGCGGCTTCAAACGGCTGGAAGTAGGTGTTCACCGCTGTCGCAGGCCCACATACGTGTGTGCCAAAATCAAATCACTACAGAAGTTACGCACGCTGTCATGACGTCGACCTCTGATCCGAACGCGACCGAGCCCGTTATTTCCGAGGCGCGGGACGAGGTTGCGACCGTGCCGGCGGACGACGAGTCCGGCGCGGACAAGGCAGCGCCGACGCGCAAGCGCCCGAAGCCGGGCGAGCGCCGCGTGCAGATCCTGCAGACGCTCGCGAGCATGCTCGAGCAGCCCGGCGCCGAGCGCGTGACCACCGCGGCGCTGGCCGCGAAGCTCGATGTCTCCGAAGCCGCGCTGTACCGCCACTTCGCGAGCAAGGCGCAGATGTTCGAAGGGCTGATCGAGTTCATCGAACAGAGCGTGTTCACGCTGATCAACCAGATCCACGAGCGCGAGACCGATGCGTTCGTGCAGGCCCGCCGCGTGCTGACCGTGCTGCTGCAGTTCGGCGAGAAGAACCCCGGCATGACGCGCGTGATGGTCGGCGATGCGCTGGTGTTCGAGAACGACCGGCTGCTTGCCCGCATGAATCAGTTCTTCGACAAGATCGAAGCGCAGCTGCGCCAATGCCTGCGCAGCGGCGCCGAGACGGCCGGCTCGGCAACGCCGACGGTCGATGCGAACGCGCAGGCCTCGGTGCTGACCGCCTTCGCGGTCGGGCGGCTGCAGCGTTATGCGCGCTCCGGTTTCAAGCGCGCGCCGACCGAGCATCTGGACGCCGCGCTGCGTCTGCTCGTGGCCTGATCGGCGAGGCAGCCGACTCGCGATCGCCTCGGCTCGTTCGATCCTTCCGGTCACACGCGCGGAGCGAGCGCCGTGAATTCCCAGTCCACCATCGCGACGGTCCGCGTGGCCGGGCAGGACCTGATGCTGCTGCCCGAGAAGGCCGTGTTCCTGCCGGCCAGCGACACCTTGCTGGTCGCCGATGCGCACATCGGCAAGGCGGCGACGTTCCGCCACCTCGGCGTGCCGGTGCCGGCGGGCACGACCGGCGAAACGCTCGCGGTGCTGGCGTCGCTGGTCAAGCGGCTCGAGGCGCGGCGCATCGTGTTCCTCGGCGATTTCCTGCACTCGGCGCGTTCGCATGTCGAATCGACGATGGCCGCGGTCGCCGAATGGCGCGAGCAGCATGCGTCGCTCGAGCTGGTGCTGGTGCGCGGCAACCACGACGAGCGTGCCGGCGACCCGCCCGACTACCTGGAGATCGAGTGCGTCGACGAGCCGCTGATGCATGGCGACATCGCGCTGTGCCACCAGCCGTACGCCAGCCTCGACGCCTACGTGTTCGCCGGCCACCTGCATCCGTGCATCAGCATCGGCGGACGGGCGCACGACTGGCATCGGCTCGCGTGCTTCTGGTTCACGCCGAAGTTCGCGGTGCTGCCGGCATTCGGCGCGTTCACCGGGATGCAGGCGATCCAGGCGCGGCGCGGCGAACGGGTGTTCGCCGCGACCGACGAGCGCGTCTTCGAGCTCAGACCGAAGCGCTGAGCGCGTCCGCCGGCGACGGCGTCGCGGGGCGCGCGCTGCGCAGGTCGTCGAGGAAGTTGCGCCGCCAGCGTGCCGCGTCTTCGCGCCGGATGCGCTCGAGCAGCGCGGCGTGGCGCTCGAGCCGCTCGGCCAAAGGCATGTGCAGCGCACGTTGGATCGCCTGCGCGGTGCCGGGCACGTCGTATGGATTGACCAGCAGCGCCTCGCGCAGCTGTTCGGCCGCGCCGGCGAAACGCGACAGCACGAGCACGCCCGGGTCGGCCTCGTCCTGCACCGCGACATACTCCTTCGCGACCAGGTTCATCCCGTCGCGCAGCGGCGTGACCAGCGCGACCTTGGCCATCCGGTACAGCCCCGGCAGGCGCTTGCGCGCGAAGGTGCGGTGCATGTAGCGGATCGGCATCCAGTCGAGCTCGCCGTAGGTGCCGTTGATCTCGCCGGCCAGGCCTTCGAGCTCATGCCGGATGTCCTCGTAGGCCAGCACCGACTCGCGGGTCGGCGAGGCGACCTGGATCAGCGTCGCGCTCATCCGGTTCTCGGGATAGTTCGCGAGCAGCTCGCGGAATGCCCGGAAGCGCTGCGGCAGGCCCTTCGAATAGTCCAGCCGGTCGACGCCGACCAGCAGGCGCCGCTTCGAATACTGCTGGCGCAGCATCTGCATCGTCTCTTGCGATTCGCGCTGCGCGAGCAGGCTGCGAAACGCATTGACGTCGATGCCGATCGGGTAGGCGCGTACCCGCAGCTCGCGGCCGAACGCGATGAACCGGTCCTGGCCCAGCGGACGAGCCTGCAGCTCGTCGGCGGCATACAGCGCGAAGTGCTCGGCGTCCGAGCGGCTCTGCAGGCCGACCAGGTCGTATGCGAACAGCGAGCGCATCAGTTTCTCGTGGCCGGGGATCGCGGTCAGCAGCGACGGCGCCGGCAGCGGAATGTGCAGGAAGAATCCGATGCGCTGCGTGCAACCGATGCGGCGCAGCTCCTCGGCCAGCGGGATCAGGTGGTAGTCGTGCACCCAGATCACGTCGTCGGGCCGCAGCAGCGGGGCGAGCTTGCGCGCGAACAGGCGGTTGACGCGCTCATAGGCCTCGATGAAGCCGCTCTCGAACGCTGCCAGGTCGAGCCGCGAATGGAAGCTCGGCCACAGCGCCTGGTTGGAGTGGCCCAGGTAGTAGCCGTCGTGATCGGCCTGGTCGAGGTCGATCGTCGCGACCAGCATGCGCCCGATCTGGCGCTGCCTCAGCTCGCCGCTGGACGGCGCGATCTGCCCGCTCCAGCCGAACCAGACGCTGTCGGTGCCCGACAGTGCATCGCCCAGCGCGACCGCGAGGCCGCCGGCCGCGGCCTTGCGGGGGTCGCCGACGCGATTGGAGACCACAATGAGGCGGCTCATACGGGTGTCTCCCAAGGTGCAGACCACTGCACCGCGGCGTTGATGATGCCAACCATCGAATCCAGCGGCACGCGCATCACGATGTCCCGAGGTGGTGAGCGGGGCTCAAGGCCTCGGCGCTGGCGCTGAGCCAGCGGCAGACGGCGGCCGGATTGTCGAGCCGGAAGCGCGCGACGGTGGTACCGGGGCCGACCTTGATGGCCTGCCCGCCCGATTCGAGCGCGGCGACGAACGCATCCTCGTCGGTGCGGTCGTCGCCGACGACGACCGGCACACGCTGCGTGAACGGCGATTCGTCCATGAAGGAGCGCAACGCGGTCGCCTTGTTGAACCCGCGCGGCTTGATTTCGCAGATCGCATGGCCGCTGAGCAGCATCCAGTCGTCGTGGCCCTGCAGCGCGGCGGCGAGCGTGGTGCGGCAGATCGTCGCGAGCGCCGGGGCGGCCCGGTAGTGGACGACGATCGCAGCCGGCTTGGTCTCGATCAGCAGCTCGGGGTGGTGGCGTGCCAGCGCATGCGCGGCGCGCACGACCGAGTCGGGCGGCTCGGCATCGACCGCCCACAGCCGACCCTCTGCGCTGCGCCGCTGCGTGCCGTGCACGCCGGCCGCGGCGGGCCGCAGCGGGGCCAGGAACCCGTCGACCTCCTCGAGCGGCCGTCCGGTGAGCACGGCCAACGCTCCGCCCAGCGCCGCCTGGACACGGCGCAGCGTCGGCACGACCCACGGCGCCACGTGCACGTCCTGCGGGCGCGGGGCGATCGCGACGAGCGTGCCGTCGAAATCGAGAAACAGCGCGTTACGCGCATGCAAGAGTGGCGGAGTCAGGGGTTCATCCTCGGTGGCGTCGGCGTTGGCGATGTTCATTCTTCGACCGTAACAAAGACGTCGCGAACCGCCGTAGGCCAACGGCCCGCACGCACGTAGGAGAAGACGCTACCGCGCCCGCCACGGGTACCTGTAAGCGACCGCTACACTGCCCGCTCCCGCCTTCGTGGCGCACGCTCCCCTGCTGTTTCCGATGCCGACTTCCGCCGAAGCCCTGTTGCCGTTGATCGAGCGCGCCGAGACGCTGCTCGCGCGGCTCGAAACCATCCTGCCGGCGCCGCCGGCTGCGCCCGACTGGGGTGCCTCGGTCGCATTTCGCTACCGCAAGCGCGGGGCCTCGGGCCGGCTCGAGCCGGTGCGGCATGTCGCGACGATCCGGCTGGCGGCGCTGGTCGAGGTCGCGCCGCAGAAAGAGCGGCTGCTGCGCAATACCGAGCAGTTCGTCGCCGGGCTGGGGGCGAACAACGTGCTGCTGACCGGTGCGCGAGGCACCGGCAAGAGCTCGCTGATCAAGGCCTGCCTGAACGAGTTCGCACCACGCGGGCTGCGCCTGATCGAGGTCGACAAGGGTGACCTGGTCGACCTGCCCGACATCGTCGACCTCGTCGCCGAGCGGCCGGAGCGCTTCATCGTGTTCTGCGACGACCTGAGCTTCGACGAGGGCGAGCCCGGCTACAAGGCGCTGAAGTCCATCCTCGACGGCTCGGTCGCGCAGGCGTCGGACAACGTGCTGATCTACGCGACCAGCAACCGCCGCCACCTGCTGCCCGAATACATGAAGGAGAACCTCAGCTATCAACACACCGAGGATGGCGAGGTGCACCCGGGCGAGGTGGTCGAGGAGAAGATCTCGCTGTCGGAGCGGTTCGGGCTGTGGGTCAGCTTCTATCCGTTCACGCAGGACGAATACCTGGCGATCGTCGCGCAGTGGCTGCGCAGCTTCGGGGTCGACGACGCGGCGATTGCCGCCGCGCGGCAGGAGTCGCTGGTCTGGGCGCTGGAGCGCGGCTCGCGCTCGGGACGGGTCGCGTTCCAGTTCGCGAAGGACTACGCCGGGAGGCACCACACGTGAGCGCGGGAATCGAAGAGCGCGTGCCCGTCGACGTCGCGGTCGGGGTTCTGGTCGACCGCGACGGCCGCTTCCTGCTGACCTCGCGCCCCGAGGGCAAGGTCTACGCCGGCTACTGGGAATTCCCGGGCGGCAAGCTGGAGGCCGGCGAGACGGTCGAGGCGGCGCTGCGGCGCGAACTGCACGAGGAGATCGGCATCGAGATCGGCGCGGTCCAGCCGTGGCGCATCGAGATCGTCGACTACGAGCACGCCCGGGTGCGGCTGCATTTCTGCAAGGTGTACGACTGGCGCGGCGAGTTCGAGATGCGCGAGCGCCAGGCGATGGCCTGGCAGCAACTGCCGGTGCAAGTCGCGCCGGTGCTGCCCGGCACGCTGCCGGTGCTCGCCTGGTTCGCCGAGGAGCGTGGGTTTGTCGGGGCCACTACACTGCCGTCATGAGCTGGTTGGAAGAAGTCCACTGGGACGCGCAGGGCCTGGTGCCGGCGATCGCGCAGGAAGTCGGCAGCAACGACGTGCTGATGTTTGCGTTCATGAATCGCGAGGCTCTCGCGAGGACGGCCGAGTTGGGCGAGGCGGTCTACTACAGCCGTTCGCGCCAGCGCCTGTGGCACAAGGGCGAGGAGAGCGGCCACGTCCAGAAGGTGCACGAGCTGCGGCTGGATTGCGACAACGACGTCGTGCTGCTGAAGGTCGAGCAGCTGGGCCACGCGCCGGGCGAAGCCGGCATCGCCTGCCACACCGGCCGGCACTCGTGTTTCTTCCAGGTGCTGCGCGACGGTGCCTGGACCACCGTCGAGCCGGTCTTGAAAGATCCGGAACGTATCTACAAGTGATGGTGCGATGAGCAGCAGCAAGATGCCGAATTCCGTCGACACCCTCGCGCGCCTGCACGGCGTGATCGAGCAGCGCAAGGCGGGCGACCCGGACAAAAGCTATGTCGCGCGGCTGTTCCACAAGGGCACCGATGCGATCCTGAAGAAAGTCGGCGAAGAGGCGACCGAGGTGGTGATGGCCTGCAAGGACGGCGACGCCCAGAAGATCGTCGCCGAAACCGCCGACCTGTGGTTCCATTCGATGCTGGCGCTGAGTGCGTTCGGCGTGTCGCCGGCCGACGTGATTGCCGAGCTGGAGCGCCGCGAAGGGCTCTCGGGCCTGGAGGAGTTCGCGCTGCGCAAGCACGAGACGCGCTCGCAGGAGGGCGTATGAACGACGTCATCGAGAACAGCCCAGCCCAGGCGCCGGCCGACGCCCAGCGCGAGCAGACGCTGCGCACGATAGGCCACATCAGCTATGCGCTGCATGCGGTCGTCGCGATCGGCGCGGTGCTGCCCGGCGTGCAGGCGAGCATCGTGCTGCTGCTGGTCGCGTTCTTCCTCGATCTGTTCAAGCGCGAAGACGCCGCCGGCACCTGGCAGGCCTCGCACTTCAGCTGGCGCATCCGCAGCGTGCTGTGGGCCGGCGGTCTTTACATCGTCACGATCCCGTTGTGGTTGCTGTTCATCATCCCGGGCTGGATCGCCTGGGCCGTGATCTCGCTGTGGTTCCTGTATCGCGTGATCCGCGGCTGGCTGGCCCTGAGCAACCGGCAGGCGATGCCGGCGTGACCCTTGCGCTTTTCGACAGGACACCGACGCCATGACCCACGACCCGAACTGCATCTTCTGCAAGATCGTCGCCGGCCAGATCCCGAGCCGCAAGGCCTACGAGGACGACGAGCTGCTCGTGTTCCACGACATTGCGCCGTGGGCGCCGGTGCACCTGCTGCTGATCCCCAAGGAGCACGTGCCGGGCATGTACGAGCTCGAGGACCGGCACGCGCCGCTGCTCGGCAAGATGCTCTCGATGGCGCCGAACCTGATGCGCGAGCACGGCGTCGTCAACGGCTTTCGCACGCTGATCAACACCGGGCCGGACGGGCGCCAAGAAGTGCCGCATTTCCACATGCATGTCATGGGCGGGCCGCGGCCCTGGGCGAAGGGTTGAATCCCCGCCGGCCGTAAAATCGCCTATTCCTCTGGAGAAATATCATGGGTTCATTCAGCATCTGGCACTGGCTGATCGTGCTGCTGGTCGTCGTGCTGATCTTCGGCACGAAGAAGCTCAAGAACATCGGCTCGGACCTGGGCGGTGCGGTCAAGGGCTTCAAGGACGGCATGCGCGACGGCGGCTCGGCCGCGGGCGACGCGCCGGTGCCGCCGTCGCAGCAGGTCGGCACGCAGAAGACCTCGGCCGACGCCAACAACACGGTCGACGTCGAGGCGAAGACTCGTTCTTGAGGCCGCTGCTGAACACCGGTCCTGGGCCGGCGGCGCAGGCCTCGTACACCTGGCTCCCTAGTCGCGAGGGAGTTTGATCGATGATCGACTTCGGTTTCGACAAGATGGCGCTGATCGGCGCGGTGGCGTTGATCGTCATCGGGCCCGAGAAGCTGCCGCGCGTCGCCCGCACGGTCGGCCATCTGATCGGCAAGGCGCAGCGTTATGTGGCCGACGTGAAGGCCGAGGTCAACCGTTCGATAGAGCTCGAAGAGCTCAAGAAGATGAAGACGCAGTTCGAGGACGCCGCGCGCGACGTCGAGAAGACCGTGCACAGCGAGATCCACCAAACCAGCTCCGAGCTCGAGAAGGCGTGGCAGGGCGACGACGCGTCGGCGCTGCCGGGCAACAGCGGCCAGCATGACGGCTGGACCCCGCTGCCGCCCGAGTACAAGCACCCGAAGAAGAACTGGCGACTGAAGCGCGGCGCGACGCCGCAGTGGTACAAGCAGCGCAACGGCGTGCGCACCAAGGCGCTGTCGGGCGCAGCCCGGGTCGCGAGGTTCCGGCCGCCGCGGCCCAGCGTGTAGCAGCATGGCCAGCGAACCCGGGAAAGATGAGCTCGAAGGCACCGAACAACCCTTCGTCTCGCACCTGATCGAGCTGCGCGACCGATTGGTCCGCGCGCTGATCGCCGTCGGCATCGCGTTCGGCGTGCTGTGCTTCTGGCCCGGGCCGGGCGCGATGTACGACCTGCTCGCGCAGCCGCTGGTCGCCAATCTGCCGGCCGGCACGACGCTGATCGCGACCAACGTGATCTCGCCGTTCCTCGTGCCGCTGAAGATCACGCTGCTCGCGGCGTTTCTCGTCGCGCTGCCGGTCGTGCTGTACCAGGTGTGGGCGTTCGTCGCGCCGGGGCTCTACTCGCACGAGAAGAAGCTGGTGCTGCCGCTGGTGATCTCGAGCACGCTGCTGTTCTTCACCGGCGTGGCGTTCTGCTACTTCTTCGTGTTCGGCAAGGTCTTCCATTTCATCCAGGCCTTCGCGCCCAAGAGCATCACCGCGGCGCCGGACATCGAGGCGTACCTCAGCTTCGTGCTGACGATGTTCATCGCGTTCGGTGCGGCGTTCGAGGTGCCGATCGCGGTGGTCGTGCTCGCGCGTGTCGGCCTCGTCAGCATCGACCAGCTGAGGAAGTTCCGCGGCTACTTCATCGTGGTCGCGTTCATCATCGCGGCAGTGATCACGCCGCCGGACATCGTCTCGATGCTGGCGCTGGCGGTGCCGATGGTGCTGCTCTACGAGATCGGCATCTGGGCCGCGCAACTGTTCATCAAGCACACGCGGGCGCCGGACGACGAGCCGGTCACGCCCGGCGCGCCCTGACGAAGGCGGCGGCCTTCACTCCTGGCGCACGAAGCGCTTCGGGCGCTGACCGATCTTCACTTTCAGCTCCAGCGCCTCGTTGCCGCGCTGCACGCCGATGGACGCGACCTGCTGCGGCTTCAGCGCCGCGACCGCGTTGAGCAGCTGCGCCGAGTTCGTGACCGGCGTGTCGGCGATGCGGGTCACGACGTCGCCCGGCCGCAGGCCGCCTTCGCTGGCCGGGCCGCTTTGCTGCACCCCGGTGATCAGCACGCCGCGCCGGATCGGCAGGTTCAGCGTCTCGGCGATCTCGGGCGTCAGTTCGCGCTGCTCCACGCCCAGGAAGCCGCGCGTGACCACACCGTCCCGGATCAGGCTTTCCATCACCTGGCGCGCGATGCTGACCGGAATCGCGAAGCCTATGCCCAGGCTGCCGCCGCTGCGCGAGTAGATCGCGGTGTTGATGCCGAGCAGGTTGCCGTTCGTGTCGACCAGCGCGCCGCCCGAGTTGCCCGGGTTGATCGCCGCATCGGTCTGGATGAAGTTCTCGAAGGTGTTGATGCGCAGCGTGTCGCGGCCCAGCGCGCTGACGATGCCCGAGGTCACGGTCTGGCCGATCCCGAACGGGTTGCCGATTGCCAGCACCACGTCGCCGACCTGCACGTTGTTCGCGTCGCCGAATGCGATCGCCGGCAGCCGGTCGAGCTCGATCTTCAGCACCGCGACGTCCGATTCCGGATCGGTGCCGACGACCTTCGCGCGCGCCTGGCGGCCGTCGACCAGCATCACCTCGATGTCGTCGGCGCCGTCGACGACGTGGTTGTTGGTCAGCAGGTATCCCTGAGGCGAGACGATCACGGCCGAGCCCAGCCCGACCTGCGGCTCGTTCTGCGGGAATTGGCCGTGCCGCCCGAAGAAGAACTCGAACAGCGGATCGTCGGTGCGCGGGCCGCGCGGCGGCGCCTTGCTGGCGGTGATGCTGACGACTGCGGGCGCCGCGCGCTTCGCCGCGGCTGCGTAGCTCGCCACCGCGGGCGCGCTGACCGACGTGGCCGATGAGGTCGGCGGGGCTGCGATCGAGATCGCCGGTGCCGGTGCGTGGGTCGCGCCGCGCTGCAGCCACTCGGGCTTCAGCGTTGCGACGACGAACAGCACCGCCAGGGCCACCGTGACGGCCTGCGAAAAGATCAGCCAGGTCTTGCGCATCGAGGAAACCGGGGAAACGTGCCTTGAATTATGAGCCGGCGACAATGGCGGCATGAAAACATCTCCGGCAGCGCGGCCGCTGGCCATCACGATGGGCGATGCGGCCGGCATCGGGCCGGAGATCGTCGCGAAACTGTTCGCCGCGGAGCAGGCCGCCGACTGTGTCGTGATCGGCGATGTCGCGGTGCTGCGGCGTGCTGCGGCTTCGATCGCGGGCCCGCATGGCGCCGAGGCGCTCGCCGTCGCGCGGATCGACGCGCCGCGCGACGCGCGCGACGTGCCGCCGCGCTGCATCCCGGTCCTGCA
>DATEFR010000507.1:0-3552 GCA_035280545.1 Burkholderiaceae bacterium
GCGTCACTTCCGAGGCGAACGAGCGCAGCGTGTCCACCATTGTGTTGATCGTGGATTTGAGCTCGAGCACCTCGCCCTTCACGTCCACCGTGATCTTCTTCGACAGGTCGCCTGCCGCCACCGCCTTCGTCACGTCGGCGATGTTGCGCACCTGGCTCGTCAGGTTGCCGGCCATCGAGTTGACCGAGTCGGTTAGGTCCTTCCAGGTGCCGGAGACGCCCTCGACCCGCGCCTGCCCGCCCAGCGAGCCTTCGGTGCCGACCTCGCGCGCCACCCGCGTCACTTCGGACGCGAACGAGCGCAGCTGGTCCACCATCGTGTTGATCGTGTTCTTCAGCGTCAGGAACTCGCCCTTCACGTCCACATCGATCTTCTTCGACAGGTCGCCCTTCGCGACCGCGGTCGTCACGTCGGCGATGTTGCGCACCTGGTCGGTCAGGTTGCCGGCCATCGAGTTGACCGAGTCGGTCAGGTCCTTCCAGGTTCCGGCGACGCCCTTGAGCTTGGCCTGCCCGCCGAGCTTGCCCTCGGTGCCGACCTCGCGCGCCACCCGGGTGACCTCGGCCGAGAAGTCGCCCAGCTGCGCGACCATCGTGTTGATCGTCTTCGCGGTGCTGAGGAACTCGCCCTCCAGCGGGCGCCCTTCCACTTCGAGCGCCATGCTCTTGCTCAGGTCGCCTTGCGCGACCGCGCCGATCACGCGCGCGACCTCGCTGGTCGGGTGCACGAGGTCATCGATCAGCGCATTGATCGACTGGACCGCTTCGCCCCAGAAGCCGCGCGATTCGCTCAGCACCGCGCGCTGCTTCAGCTTGCCCTCCTTGCCGACGACCTGGCGCAGGCGGGCCAGCTCGGACGCCATGGCCGCGTTCTGCTCGACCAGGTCGTTGAAGACGTCGGCCACCTTGCCCAGCATGCCGGACCAGTGCAGCGGCAACCTGACGCTGGGATCGCCTCGTCGCAACTGGGTCAGCGCCGCCAGCAAGGTCGCCATTTCGCGATCCGGGGCGGCGATCGCCGCGTGTTCGATGACTGTCATGGGCAGCCGCCTTGTCATGAGTCGACGCAATTCGCGACGCTCGTCGTGCGCGTCGGGGTGTTGGACGAGATGACCCCCTCGTCAAATGGGCGCCGTACCGGATCGTCGCGATGGCCGGGCACCTCCGAATGGTTCGTGGCGTGCAGCCTATCGCCGCCGTGTTGCGGCGTCGTGCCGGACATTGCCTAAAGGCGGCGTAGGACACCGCCTACAAGCAGTTTGGGCGATCCGGCCCCGCGTCGTCGTAGACTTTTGCGCTGCCGCGGCTGCGCTGAGCGTGCTCTTGAGATCCTTCGCGATTCTTTATGTCGAGGACAACGACGACCTGCGGGCCACGATCGCCGATCTGCTCGGGGGCCCCGGTCGCACGGTGACGGCGTGCGCCAGCAGCGAGGAAGCACTCGTCGCATGCGAGACGGCACCGTTCGACGTGGTCGTGACCGACGTCAGCCTGCCCGGCCTTTCGGGAACGGAGCTCGCCCGCCGCCTGGTCGAGAAGAACCCGGCGCAGTGGATCGTGCTGTGCTCGGGCTACAAGTTCGACGACCAGATCGCGGAGCTGGGTGCGAACGTGCGCTCGCTGCCCAAGCCGTTCGAGCCCGAGGAGCTCGATGCGCTGATGAACGACATCATCGCCGCCGTCCGCGGGCATGCCGATTGACGGACGGACCGTCGCCGACAAGAGACCGCCGCGATCAGGGGCAAGCCGCCGCAGCGCGATCCACTCCCGCGAGCTGCGCTACGTTTTCCTCGTGTGATGAACATGCGAGAGGAAGCGTGATGGCGAATCGAGACACGGAACGACCAGACAGCGGCACGACCTCGCAAGCCGGCGCCTACGCGGGCCGGCGGCGCGGATTCGGAGGCGGCCGATACGCGAGCCCGTACAGCGGCCCCTACGGCGCCCAGTTCCGCGGCGACTACCGCGGAGTTCACAGCGAAGAGAGCGCCGCTTCGCCGGACCCGCTCAAGCCAGCTCGATCAACAGATTCGTCAGATCCAGCGGCGCCGAAATGAACGCCGAGTGGCTGGTGTGCAAGGTCTTCTGCACGAAGCGGTTGCCGGGGGTGTAGCCATTCGCGTCGGCGATCATCTGGTCCTGAACGACGATCGGGATCGCACGATCTTCCGTGCAGCGGATGAACGCACGCGGGATGCGGCCCCAGCGCTGCGGCGTCACCACCACCGGGGTGGTGAAAGCCTGGATCGGCTCGTCCGGCGTGAGCAGGTTGGCCACCGCCTGGAACGCCGGCGTGGGCACGTCGCCATAGAAGGCGCTCTTGTCGGCGGCCACGTAAGCCGGATCGGCCGAGTTGTGATTGATGCGTGCGCACGCCACGACGCCGGGATCGGCCACGAACAGCGGCGGCACTTCCGAGGTCGCGAAGTTCGGCTGCTGCAGGTAGGCGAGCACGTTGTTGAACGTCACGGGCACGAAGGCCGTCAGATACACCAGGCGCTTGACCAGCTCCGGCGCCGCTTCCCCGACCGCGCTGAGCGTCGCGCCGCCCAGACTGTGGCCGACGAGGATCACGCGGTCGTCGCGGTCCTCGACGAGGCCGCGCAGCACCTTCAAGGTGTGGTCGCGATAGTCATCCAGGGTCAGCGCCGCGAGCGGAGAGACCTCGGCCGCCAACGCCGCTGCGCTCTGCGGCTGCTGCAGATAGGCCTGCGGAAAGCGCGCCGTGACACCGTGCCCGGGCAGGTCGAGCGCGATGGCGCGGTGGCCACGCTCGGCGAGCAGCCGCACGACCTCCGACCAGCACCATCCGCCGTGCCAGGCGCCGTGCACGAAGACGAATGTGGCTCGCCCTGCGCGCCGGCCGTCGGCGTGTGCATGGGTAGAGGCAGCCAAGGCGGCCGCGGCGGTGGACGCGCCGGTCGCGACACGGCCGATGAAGCTTCTGCGTTGCATGTCGATGTCTCCAATCGTGGTGGGTTGCCATGCGAGCCTGGCGCCGCACACGTGCGCCGGCTTCGCCGACGGCGCCAAAGTTAGCGACGGACGAAGAGGTCGAATGGCCGCGGCCCGCCAGGGCGATGGCCGCCGTGCGCCAGCGGCGCGCGCCCGCGCGGGCCCATCGGCGCGTGATCTCAGCGGCTGCGTCGCAGCATGCCCGGGGTCGCGCCGAGTTGGCGGCGGCATTGGCGCACGAAGTGAGACGCATCGAGCAGGCCCACGCGGCGACCGATCTCGGCGACGGTCAGCCTGTCGAAGCGACTATCGGCCAACATGCGGCGCGCGCTGTCCATGCGCTGGTCCATGAGCGCTTGCGCGAAGCTGGGCCCGCTGCCCATCAGGCACCGATGAAGACCGCGCTCGGAGACGCCCAACGCGAGTGCAACGGCCCGCGCCGTCAGGCCGGGCTCTGCGTGTCGTTCGCGGATCGCGACCAGCACCCGGCGGCGCAGCGCCGCGTGGCCTGGCACCTCGTCTGCATGGCGGCCATCCCCGGTGGCCAGCGCGAGCAGGGTGCCCAGCTGATCGACCAGCAGTTCGGGCGGCAGCGGCG
>DATEFR010000508.1:0-2861 GCA_035280545.1 Burkholderiaceae bacterium
CGCGCCTGCTGCTGTTGCGGCATCGGCGCCCGCTGTTCCCGCATCGGTGCCGGCCGTGACGACTGCGGCCGCACCGGCTCCGCAAGCGTCGGCTGCTGAGACGGCGCCGCCGCCTGTCGCCGCCAAGCCCGCATCGGCACCGGTCGCCGTCGCGGCGAAGCCGCCGGCCAAGCCGGTCGCGCCGGTCGAAGAGCCGTCGTTCTTCAGCTCGCTGATCGACGACAACCCGCTGCTGCTGGGCCTGGGCGGCCTGGCGATCGCGCTGCTCGGCGGCTTCGGCATCTACCGTTTTGCGAAGAGCGCGAAGAAGGACAGCGGCGAGACCTCGTTCCTCGAGAGCCGTCTGCAGCCTGACTCGTTCTTCGGCGCCAGCGGCGGCCAGCGCATCGACACGCGCGATGCGAGCGGCAACTCGTCGTCGATGAGCTACTCGCTGAGCCAGCTCGATGCGATCGGCGATGTCGACCCGGTCGCCGAAGCCGACGTCTACCTCGCCTACGGCCGCGATCTGCAGGCCGAGGAGATCCTGAAGGAGGCGATGCGCAGCAACCCGGACCGCATGGCGATCCGCACGAAGCTGCTCGAGGTCTACGCCAAGCGCCGCGACACCAAGGGCTTCGAGCTGCTCGCGACGCAGCTCTACACGCTGACCCGCGGTGAAGGCGAGGACTGGGCGAAGGCGCAGGAGCTCGGCGTCCAGATCGATCCGGACAACCCGCTGTTCAAGCCGGGCGGTGCGCCGACCGTGCGCCACACCGAGACCGGCGAGCTGGTCGAGCCGTTGGGCGCCAGCACGATGCCGCAGTCGGTGCTGCCGTCGCCGTCGCAATATGGCCAGTCGGTCAGCGGTGCGCCGCTTGCGCCGCCGCCCAGCGAGGTCGGCCCGCTCGATCTGGATCTGGACCTGGGCGACCTGTCGTCCAGCCCGTCGACCTCGCCGACCCCGCTCGAAGCGACCCAGCCGTTTGCACCCGCTGTCAAACTGCCCGACGACGATGTGACCCAGCTGGACTTCTCGACCAGCGTCCGTCCGTCCGCGAAGCCGGCCGAGCCGGTCGCACCGGAGTTCGACCTGTCGGACATCTCGCTCGATCTCGACCTGCCGGCCGAGCCCTCCGCGAAGCCGTTCGCGAGCGCGCCGGCACCGCTGGGCCGCGACATGGACATCGGCGCGATCGACCTGCCGTCGCTGGACGTGGGCGATGGCCGCGACGATCCGCTGTCGCGCAAGCTCGAGCTCGCCGAGGAGTTCCGCCAGATCGGCGATACCGACGGCGCACGCGACCTGCTGAACGAGGTCATTGCGAAGGCGAGCGGCACGGTCAAGACCCGCGCCCAGAGCATGCTCGCCGACCTGGGCTAGGAATGGAGCCCCTCGGCCGCGGAGTACCGCGTCCGACCCCCCGCGGGGGTGCGCCGGCCGTAAGGGCCACGCAGTGGGCCTCTTCGTGGCCCACGGAGCGGCCGTGCGCTGGCCGGCGTCCCCGTGGCGGGCCGTGAAGGTCGCGCTCGGCATCAGCTATCGCGGACAGGCTTATCGCGGCTGGCAGAGCCAGCCTGACGGCCTGACCGTGCAGGACAAGCTCGAATCCGCGCTCGCCTGCTTCGCCGGTTTGCCCGCCGGCCAGTTGCTGCGCACGCAATGCGCCGGCCGCACCGATGCCGGCGTGCACGCGCTGAACCAAGTCGTGCACATCGAGACCGAACTGCAGCGCGAGCCGTTCTCGTGGGTGCGCGGCACGAATCGTTTCCTGCCGGACGACATCGCGGTGCAATGGGCGCGCGTGATGCCCGAGGATTTCCATGCGCGCTTCGGCGCGATCGGGCGACGTTATGTCTATGTGCTGCGCGAATCGCCGGCTCGGCCCGCGCTCGAGGCCGGCCTGGTCGGCTGGAGCTTCCGTCCGCTAGACGGCGAGCGCATGCGCGATGCGACGACGCTGTTGATCGGCGAGCACGACTTCAGCGCGTTCCGCTCGGCCGAATGCCAGGCCGCATCGCCGGTCAAGACGCTGCGCGCCATCGCGATCACGCGGCGCGGCGCGTACTGGCGCTTCGAGTTCGACGCGAGCGCGTTCCTGCACCACATGGTGCGCAACATCATGGGCTGCCTGGTCGCGATCGGCGCCGGCGTGCGCGACCGCGCGTGGCTCGCCGATGTGCTCGCGGCGCGCGACCGCACCCACGCGGCGCCGACCTTCGCCCCCGACGGGCTGTATTTCGTCGGCCCGTACTACGATCCCATCTTCGCCGTGCCGGATGCGCCGGCCGAGCTTGCCTGGTTGCCTGGATGAACGAACGTACCCGCATCAAGATCTGCGGCCTCACGCGCGAGGCCGATGTGGACGCGGCCGTCGTGGCCGGCGCCGACGCGGTCGGATTCGTGTTCTACGAGCGGAGTTCGCGCTTCATCACCATCGAACGCGCTGCCGAGCTCGCGGCGCGGCTGCCGGCGTTCGTGATGCCGGTGGGCCTGTTCGTCAATGCGAGTCCCGACCGGGTCGACGCGGCGATCGCGGCGATCCCGCAGTTGCTGCTGCAGTTCCACGGCGACGAGACGCCCGAGCAGTGCACAGCCGCCGGCCGCCCCTATCTGAGGGCCGCGAGGATGGCGCCCGGGCTCGACTTGCTAGAATTCGCCTCCCGCTACGCCGATGCCGCCGGGCTGCTGCTCGACACTCATTCGGAAGGCTACGGCGGCAGCGGCAAGGTCTTCGATTGGTCACTGATTCCAACCGACGTTCCCGTTCCGGTCGTTTTGTCTGGTGGGTTGAGTCCTGCCAATGTGACCGATGGGGTGCTCCGCGTCCGGCCCTGGGCCGTGGACGTGAGCTCCGGCGTTGAGAGCGCGAAGGGCGTCA
>DATEFR010000509.1:0-2638 GCA_035280545.1 Burkholderiaceae bacterium
GCTCCCCGAAATAGAATGCGGCGCCCATCTTCGAGCCAGCCTCGCCTACGTCTCCCGACCCTGACGCCATGAACATCGAACAAGCCCGCTTCAACATGATCGAGCAGCAGATCCGCCCGTGGGACGTGCTCGACACCGCCGTGCTGGACCTGCTCGCGGTCGTGAAGCGCGAAGACTTCGTGCCGAGCGCGCACCGCGCACTGGCCTTCGTCGACACCGAGGTACCGCTGCCCGGCGGGCAATGCATGCTCGCGCCCAAGGTCGAGGCGCGACTGCTGCAGGAGCTCGGCGTGCACAAGCACGAGCGCGTACTCGAGATCGGCGCCGGTTCCGGCTTCATGGCCGCGCTGCTCGCGCACCGCGCGCAGCATGTGACGACGCTGGAGATAGCCCCCGAGCTCGCCGAGCTCGCCCGTGCGAACCTGAGACGCGCCGGCGTGCTCAACGTGACCGTGCTGAATGCCGACGGCGCGCAAGGCCACGCGGCCGAGAGCCCGTACGACGTCATCGTGCTGTCGGGCTCGGTCGCCGAGGTGCCGACCGCGCTGCTGGCGCAGCTGAAGGTCGGCGGGCGCCTGGCGGCGATCGTCGGCCAGCTGCCGGTGATGCGTGCGGTGGTTCTCGAGCGCCGCGGCGAGCACGGTGTCGAACGGCGCGTGCTGTTCGACACCGTCGCGCAGCGGCTGCGCGGGTTCGAGGAACCGAGCCGGTTCCACTTCTGACTCCCCTCTGACGTTTTTCTGCCCTGCACGAAATGGCTTGAAGTTGCCGCCGCCGACGCCGAAGAGAAAGAGCCGACGACAACGATGCCGCAGCCTGTCGCCCATATCCGCCGCCGCGGCGCCCGAAGTTCGCGCTTCGTCGCATCGCAGGTGCGCAGTGGGCGAGGCGCCCCCTAACCTCGCGGCCCGAACCTCATAACACCAACCCCTTTCGGGAGATCCTGCATGCGTTTGCCACGCCCTCGCCACTTCCTGTCGGCCACGACCGCAGCCGCCTTCGTGGCGCTGATCGGCCTGGGCAGTGCGCCGCTCGCCCACGCACAAAGCCTGCAGGAGCTGTATGACGCGGCACGCGCCTATGACGCGAGCTACCTCTCGGCACGTGCCGCGCTCGATTCGGCGCAGTACCGCGTCGAACAGACGTATGCGCTGCGCCGGCCCAGCGTCGGGCTGCAGGTGCAGGCCGGGCGCTCGACCAGCAGCACGCCCGACGCGCCCAGCACGCAGCAGGCCAACAGCAATTCGGTGGGCGCATCGATCCAGGGGTCGCAGTCTCTGTTCAACCGCCAGAACGACGCGACCATCGCGCAGGCCGAGAAGTCCCTGGATGTCTCGCGCGCCGACTTCGAGTCCGCCGAGCAGGACCTGATCCTGCGCGTCAGCCAGGCCTACTTCGACGTGCTCGCCGCGCAGGACACGCTCGCCACCGCGCGTGCCAGCCTGGCCGCGATCAACGAGCAGGTCGCCTCGGCCAAGCGCAACTTCGAGGTCGGCAACGCGACGATCACCGACACGCGCGAGGCCCAGGCCCGCTACGACCTGGCGCGGGCCACCGAGATCCAGGCGCAGAACGATCTGCTGACCAAGCGCATCGCGCTCGACCAGCTGGTCGGCCGCCAGGGCGTCGAGCCCAAGGGACTCGCGACGCCGCTCGCGCTGCCGGCGCTGTCGCCCAGCAATGTCGAGGACTGGGTCGCGCGTGCCGATGCCGACCACCCGTCGGTGCGCAAGGCGCGGCTCGGGCTGGAGGTCGCGCGGCTGGAGACCGAAAAGGCCAAGGCCGGGCATTTGCCCACGGTCGCGTTGAACGCGAGCGTCGGCAAGGGGCGCCAGTGGGTCGCGGGCCAGGCCGTCGTCCCGTTCGACTACCGGACGCCGAGCACCTCGTCGAGCATCGGTGTCGCGGTGAACGTGCCGCTGTACGCCGGCGGTGCCATCCAGAACCGCGTGAAGGAAACCCTCGCGCTGGAAGACAAGTCGACGCAGGATCTCGAAGCCGCGCGCCGCACCGTCACGCAGGCGACCCGCACGGCGTTCTATGGGCTGCAGTCCGGCACCGCACAGGTGGCCGCGCTAGAAGCCGCCGAGTCGTCGAGCCAGCTCGCGCTCGAGGCCACGCAGCTCGGCTACAAGGTCGGCGTGCGCGTCAACCTCGACGTGCTGAACGCGCAAGCGCAGCTCTACACGACGCAATCGCAACTCGCCAAGGCGCGCTACGACCTGGTGGTCGCCAACCTGCGGCTGCGCCAGGCCGCCGGGCGGGTGACGCCGGACGACGTGGCCGCGGTGAACCGGCTGCTGAAGCCGTAGCGCTTCCGCCGCCTCGGCCGGCAACCGAGTAAAGAATCGCGGCGGCTGTCGTCGCCGCGGCACGGTGCGGCGTTGTCGTGGAATCCTCCGCCCGGCATCGGTCGATGCCACTGCGGCCAGCACGAGGAGCACCGCATGTCGTCGGTTTCCGTTGCCACCGCGATCGCAGCGCATCGTTTCGGCCTCGGCGAAGCCTCGCTGGCCGCCGTACCCGCCGATCCGCCGGGCTGGCTGCTGAGCCAGATCGGCCCGGCCGATGCGGCCCAGGGCGACGGCCTGCTCGATACCGCCGCTGCCCTGGCGAACGTGGCCAGCGAGCGGCGCGC
>DATEFR010000510.1:0-2822 GCA_035280545.1 Burkholderiaceae bacterium
CGCACGCCATAGGCACGGTTGCGGCCGTGCGCCTTGGCCAGGTACATCGCGGTATCGACCAGGTTGATCGCGCGCTCCCAGCCGACGCGCAGGCCATTCGGACCGATCGGGAACGTCGCAAAGCCGATCGAAGCGGTCACCTCGACGTGGCCATTGGCGGTGGCGACCGGGCGCTGGTTCAGCGCGCTCAGCAGCCGGCGCGCCAGCGCCTCGACCTGCTCGCCGCCCAACGCATGGGCGACGACCAGGAACTCCTCGCCGCCCCAGCGCACGATCAGGTCGTCGGCCCGCAGGGTTTCGCGCAGCCGCCGCGCCACCTCGATCAGCACCGCGTCGCCGCTGGCATGGCCGTGCCGGTCGTTGATGCGCTTGAAGTGGTCGATGTCGATCAGATAGGCGGCGCCGGCGAGCTTGCCGTCGGCCGCGACGTCGCGCATCACGGTCTGGAAGTGACGCCGGTTCGCGAGCCCGGTCAGCGGGTCGCATTCGCTTTGCAGCTTGAGCTGCTCGTTGCTGGTCGCGAGCAGCCGGTTGGTCTTGCGCACGCGCCGCACCAGCAGCGCGACGACCGCGAACGACAGCACGAACACGACCGACAGCAGCCCCCACAGCCGCATCTCGAGGTCGCCGCGGCGCAGCTGCTCGGTCTTGATCCGGTTCTCGCGATTCAGCAGCTCGATCTCGCGCTTGCGCCGATCGGCGTCGTACTGCTCCTGCATCGCGAGGATCGCCTTCTGCTGGTCGCGCTGCAGGATGCCGGCGATCATCCGCCGGTGCTGGTGGTAGGCGGCGACCGCGCCGACCAGGTCGCCCGATTTCTCGAGGTAGTCGCCGAGCTCGCGGTGCAGGTCGGCGACGCTGGTGATCGAGCCGCGCCGCTCGTCGATCGCCATCGCCTCGCGCACGTAGCGCTTGCCGATGTCCCAGTGGCGCATCGAGATGTGCGCCAGGCCCATGTTGGCCAGCGCGACCATCTCGCTGCTCTGGTCGTTCAGCTCGCGCGCGATCGGCAGCGCCGCCTCGGCGGTCGCCAGCGCGGTCTTGTAGTCGGCCGTCTTGAGGAAGAAGTCGGCCAGGTTGGCGAGAAAGTGGACCTCGTCGAGCTTGGAGCCGGCGCGCCGCGCGAAGGCGAGCGCCTGCTCGAACGAACGACGCTCGCCCTGCAGGTCGCCCAGGCCGTCGAGCACGATGCCGGCGGTGTTGTGAGCGCGTGCCAGCGCGATCCAGTCGTGCGCCTGCTCGGCCAGCACCAGCGCCTCCTGGGTCAGCACACGCGCCCGTTCGAGCTGGTGCGCCTGGTAATAGCTGCCGGCCAGCGCGGTGCGGGCTTCGGATTGGCGCCGCAGCTCCGCCGATAGGTCGGACGAACGATCGCCGGTCTTCTCCGCCGGCGCTTCGGCCAGCTTGTCGGCCAGCGCGAGCGCCTCGTGGTTCAGGCGCACCGCATCCTCGAGCTTGCCGGCCTCGACCTTGATGAAGGCCTGCGTGCTGACGAAGCGGTAGCGCTGGCGCGGCGGGAGATCGGCGGGCAAGGCGGCGATCACCGGCTCCAGCAGCGCGTCGGCGCGCTGGAAATTGCCGCTGCGCGCGTTCGCGCTCGCGCGGATCAGCGTCGCCGCGACCGCCGGTGCGCTCGCGCGCTGGGAGCCCGCCCAGGCATCGAGCTGTGCGGCGACCCGCTCCGCGGCATCGCTTTGCCACGACTCCGCCAGCATCAGGCCCTGCACGGTCAGCAGCTCGAGCCGCTGCGGGCTGAATTCGGGGGTCGACGGGCGCAAGGCCTCGAGCTCGGCGGCGGCCTGGTTCGGCTGGCCGCGCCCTCTGCTTTCGAGCGCCTGGATCAACTCGTCGATCTGCGCCGACGACGGCACCGGCTGCGCCAGCGCCATCTGCACCGCGGCCAGGCCGCTCACGGCGGCCAGCCGCGACCACACCCGGACGCAGTCCAGGAGGCGGGGGCGGATGCTGGCGGTCTCGCGCATCTGCGACTTATCGGCGAGCGTCGCCCAGGGGACAAGGCCGCTTCGGATCACAGCGGAGGCAATTGTTAAAAAGTGCCAATCACCG
Source organism: Burkholderiaceae bacterium (assembly GCA_035280545.1). GTDB lineage: Bacteria > Pseudomonadota > Gammaproteobacteria > Burkholderiales > Burkholderiaceae_C > DATCSE01. The sequence goes on from DATEFR010000510.1 coordinate 2,068, forward strand.
GGCGTCAGGGGGTGGGGCGGGAGTGTCGCGGCGCCGCGTCAAGCTTTGTGAAGTGCCAGAACCGTCACGAGCGGCGGGCCTGGCCGCGGTCACAATCGCCAGCCGTCCCGCCCCCCTTCGTCGCCTCACGCATGACCGACAAACGCTTCTTCCCGCGCCAGGTGGTCGAGTCCGGCGGCAACCGCTGGGACTGGGCGCTGCTGCCGCTGGTGCTGGGCTTGCTGGTGCTGCTGGCGTACGGCGCGTCGCAGATGACGCGGCCCTACCAGGTCGGCGAGGTGTTGCCGCTGACGCTGGACCCGGCTTATCTGCCGTACTACCTGCTGCGCACGACGCTGCGCATGTTTCTCGCGCTCGGCGCCTCGTTGCTGTTCGCCTGCGCGTTCGCGGCGCTGGCCGCGAAGTACCGGCCGGCCGAACGGGTGCTGGTGCCGCTGCTGGACATCCTGCAGTCCATCCCCATCCTCGGCTTCCTGTCGATCACGGTCACCGGGTTCATCGCGCTGTTCCCCGGCAACCTGTTCGGCGTCGAGTGCGCGGCGATCTTCGCGATCTTCACCTCGCAGGCCTGGAACATGGCGTTCAGCTTGTACCAGTCGCTGCGCACCGTGCCGGGCGAGCTGCAGGAGGCGGCGCGGGTGTTCCAGCTCTCGGGCTGGCAGCGCTTCTGGCGCCTCGAGCTGCCGTTCGCGATGCCCAGCCTGCTGTGGAACATGATGATGTCGATGTCGGGCGGCTGGTTCTTCGTCGTCGCG
>DATEFR010000511.1:0-2252 GCA_035280545.1 Burkholderiaceae bacterium
CTTCTTCGCCGTGGCGCCGCTGCGTTTCGACTTCGACCCCGACTACAGCGAGCTCGACTGGGAGTACCTGGCCAATGGCGGCTGGGGCGACCCGCGCACGCGCCTGTACGGGGTCACCTGGCAGACCGTGCGCATCGAGCCATGGTCCGCGCACAACCAGGCGTTGCAGGAGTTCCGCTCGATGGACGGCTGGCACGTGCTCGTGATGCAGGCGGCCGACGGCAAGGTGCGCTGGTTCATCGATGGGGTGCTGCGCGCCGAGCACGGCGGGCGCCACTACCCGGTCGTGCCGATGGCGCTGAACTTCAGCCAGTGGTTCGCGCCGGGCGGGCTGCTGCCGGGCATCGACACGCGGCGCGTCTACCAGCAGGACGTTGACTGGGTCTTCCATGCCCGCGACCGGGCGCTGACGCCGGCGCAGGTCGAGGCGGAGGTGGCGGCGTTGCGGCGGGCCGGCACCGCGCATCTGGACAGCGTGCCGCCGCATGATCCGCCGCTCGCGAGCCCATGCGACTTCTGATCGACGTATGCAGACGCTGAACGAACCGCGGGGCGCGCGCTACGCGTCGGTCGATTCGCTGCGCGGCCTCGCGGTCGCCGCGATGCTGCTCGTCAACGACCCGGGCGATTGGCAGCATGTCTACGCACCGCTGGAGCACGCGGCGTGGAACGGCTGCACGCTGGCCGATCTCGTCTTTCCGCTGTTCCTGTTCATCGTCGGCGTGTCCATCACGCTGGCCTCAGGCGGCAGCCGCACGGCGACGACCGGCGCGGTGCTGCTGCGTGCGGCGCGCATCGTCGCGGTGGGGCTGGCCTTGCACCTGGTCGCGCATCTCGCGATGGACAGCGCGAGCTTCCGGCCCATGGGCGTGTTGCAGCGCATCGGCCTGTGCTACGCGGCCGCGGCGCTGCTCGCGCTGCGCACGTCGGCGCGTACGCAGTGGCTGGTGTTCGTCGCGATCCTGGTCGGCTATGGGCTGCTGCTGGGTGGAGCGCCGATGACGAAGGAGGCCAACGCCGCGAGCCGCCTCGACACCTGGCTGCTCGGCCGCCATGCCTACGAGTTCGATGCGGCGAGCGGTCGCGGCCACGACCCCGAAGGGTTGCTGAGCACGCTGCCGGCACTCGCGACGACGCTGCTCGGCGTGCGCTGCGGCGCGTGGCTGCAGCGCGGCGCGCGGCGCACGTTGATCGGCGCGGGGCTCGCGTCGCTGCTGCTGGGGTTGCTGGTCGCGGTCGTGCAGCCGTTCAACAAGCAGCTCTGGACGCCGTCCTATGTGCTGTGGACCGGCGGCCTCGCGATCGCCGCGCTGCTGCTGGCGCACGAGCTCATCGACCGGCGCGGCTGGCCGGCGGTCGCGCGCAGCCTCGGCATCAACGCGATCGCGGCGTATGCGCTCGCCTGGCTGCTGGTCTGCCTGCTCGAAGGCAGCCGTTGGGGCGCAGCGCTGTACCGTGGCGGCTTCGGCTGGATCGTGCCCAAGCTCGGCGCCGAAGCGGCCTCGCTCGCGTACGCGCTGGTGTTCGTCGCCGCGGTGTGGGCCGTGATGGTGCAGCTCGCGCGCCGCGGCGTTCGGATCAAAGTCTGATAAGACCGCCGGCGCAGCTCACGCGCTGGCGCTCAAGGCGACTCGCTGAGCTCGGCGACCACGTCGTAGGTATCGCCGCGGTAGATCGACTGCGACAGCTCGATCGCCCGCCCGTCGCGCAGGTACCCGAGCCGCTCGACCAGCAACCCGGCCGAACCCGGCTCGGCCTGCAGCAGCCTGGCCTGCTCGGCCGACAACAGCAGTGCGCGCAGGCGTTGCAGTGCGCGCACCGGCCGGTTGCCGTGCTCGTCGAGCGCGCCGTACAGCGACGCGTCGACCGCTTCGAGCGAGGGCAGGCAGCTCGCGACGACGGTGGCGTACTCGATCGCCATCGGCGCGTCGTCGGCGAAACGCAGGCGGTGGAAGCGGTAGACCTGCGTGCCGGGGCTCAGCGCGAGCTTCAGCGCCTCTTCGGGCGTCACGCTGCCGACCGCCTTCTTCAGCCAGACGCTGTGCGGGCGGCTGCCGCGCGCCCGCATGTCCTCGGAGAACGAGGTCAGCTTCGCGAAGTTCTTTTCGACTCGGCTGCAGACGAAGTTGCCGGAGCCCTGCCGGCTGACCAGCAGCCCTTCGGCGACCAGCCCTTCGATTGCGCGGCGCACCGTGATGCGCGAGACCGCGAAGTCCTCGGCGAGCTGGCGCTCCGACGGCAGTGCGTCGTCG
>DATEFR010000512.1:0-2434 GCA_035280545.1 Burkholderiaceae bacterium
GCAAGCGGGAGAGGGAGGCGACCGCGCCAGCTTGCTCCCTCTCCCGCTTGCAGGAGAGGGTGACGATCGCGCCGGCTTGCTCCCTCTCCCGCTTGCGAGAGAGGATGACGATCGCGCCAGCTTGCTCCCTCTCCCGCTTGCGGGAGAGGGTTGGGGTGAGGGTCGTCCGATGAGCTTCGACGAGCCCATCTGGCTGTGCCTGCTCCCCCTCGCACTGCTGCCGCTGTGGACCCACGGTGCCGGCGCGCTCCTCAACGCCTGGGTCGCGCTGGCGCCGCGCGACCGCGCCTCCGACCTGCTCTCGTGGCTGCTGCGTGCCGCCGCGGTGCTCGCGGTGGCCGCGATCGTCGTCGCGCTGGCCGGCCCGTATCGCCCCGAGTACCAGGTCGACAAGGTCGGGCGCGGCGCCGAGATCGTGCTCGTGCTCGACCGCAGCCGCAGCATGGACCAGAGCTTCGGTGGCGGCCGCAACGCGGCGGTGCGCGGCACCGGCCCCGAAGCGCTCGACTACTACGCGAAGCTGCGCGCGAACGAGTCACGCGAGTCCAAGGGCATGGTCGCGCGGCGCGTGCTGGCCGAGTTCGCCGCGAAGCGGCCCGACGACCGCTTCGGCATGATCGTCTTCAGCACGCTGCCGCTGCGCCTGCTCGAGTTCACGCAGAAGAGCGAGGCGATCCAGGCCGCGATCAACGCCGGCAACATCGGGCGCGGCCTGTCGGAGACGAACATCGCGCTCGCGCTCGAATCGGCGCTGGGCTATTTCGAGAACCGGCCGTACACCGGGTCGCGCATCATCCTGCTGGTCTCGGACGGTGGCGATCGCATCGATCCCGATGCACGCGAGCAGATCGCGCAGCGGGTTCGCAAGACACGCGCGGCGATCTACTGGATCTACATCCGCTCGGCCCGCAGCCCCGGGCTGCTGCCCGACCAGGACGACCCGCCGGCCGAGGCCGAGACGGTGCCCGAGTACTTCCTGCATCGCTACTTCCTGTCGCTGGGCACCGCGTACCGCGCCTACGAGGCCGGCACGCCCGATGCGCTGCAGAAGGCGATCGCCGACGTCGATCGCGTCGAGAACCTGCCGATCACGTACCAGGACACGATCCCGCGCCGCGAGCTCGCGCCGTACGCCGACGCGCTCGCGCTCGGCGCGGTGCTGCTGCTCTTGGGCGCGAGCTTGGTGGAGGTGCGCCGATGGTCCTGACCTCGCGCCGCCTTACACGCAGCGCGCTGGCGCTGCTCGCGCTGGTGCTGCTGGCCGCAGCGTTCGACGGCTGGCAGCTCGTGCGCACGCAGCGCACCAACGCCGCGATCGTGTCCGGCGAGGCGATCGCCGAGGCGCCGGGGCAGCCACCCGAGGTGCGCTTCGCGCAAGCCTACGCGCAGGCGGCGAGCGCGCCGCACGAGGCGGCGCTGAACCGCTACCGCGCGCTGCAGACCGACCCGACGGTCGGCGCCGCGGCCCGCTACAACAGCGCGAACCTGCTGGTGCGCCAGGCCGTCGTCGTGCGCGCCGGGGCGCAGCCGGGGCAGGCGATCGCGCTGCTCGAGCTCGCGAAGGAGTACTACCGCGACGTGCTGCGCGACGACCCCGCGCAATGGGACGCACGCTACAACCTCGAGCGCGCCCAGCGCCTGCTGCCCGACCCCGACGAGCAGGAGGAGGCGCCGGCCGGCGTGCCGCAGAACCGCGAGCGCGCCGCGACGACGATGCGCGGTTATTCGCCGGGCTTGCCATGAGCGGTGTCGCGCGTCTGTTCTCGCTGTTGGCGCGGCGGCTCGCCGCGAACTGGCGCGAACATGCCGATCGCTGGCTGCTCGGCGGTGCCGCGCTCGCGCTGGCCGCATGCCTGCTGGCGCCCGGGTGGCCGGCCGAGCGCTCGCGCTTCGACCACGTGATCGTGCTCGACATCACGCAGAGCATGGACGTGCAGGACCAGCTGCTCGAGGGCGATCCGGTCTCGCGGCTGACCTACGCGAAGCAGGCGCTGCGCGAGGTGCTGCGGCGGCTGCCGTGCGGCTCGCGGGTCGGCTGGGGCGTGTTCACCGAATACCGCTCGTTCCTGCTCTTCGAGCCGATCGAGGTCTGCGCGAACCTGGCCGAGCTGCGCGCCACGCTCGCGAACATCGACGGCCGCATGGCCTGGAGCGGCAACAGCGAGATCGCCAAGGGCCTACACAGCGGCTTCGAGATCGCGCGCTCGCTGCCGGGCAGCCCGTCGCTGGTGTTCATCACCGACGGGCAGGAGGCGCCGCCGCTGAGCCCGTCGCATCGGCCGGCGTTCGACGACAAGCCGGGTGCGGTGAGCGGGCTGATCGTCGGCGTCGGCGGCTCGGCGCCGGCGCCGATCCCGAAGCGCGATCCGTCGGGGCGGCCGCTCGGCTTCTGGCGCGCCGACGAGGTCGCGCAGACCGACCCGTTCAGCCGCGG
>DATEFR010000513.1:0-5611 GCA_035280545.1 Burkholderiaceae bacterium
AGGACGCTGGCCGCCGAGTTGGCCAGTCCGCCAACGCCGCCGCCGCAGGCGGCCGCGGAACCGGCGAAAGCGGACGCCCCGCGCATTCGACGCGCCGTGTCTGCGCACGAGCCGAAAGCCGCGAAGGCCACCGCCGTCGCCGACTCGACGCCGCCCGAGACCCTCGCCGCGCCGCCGGTCCAACTGGCAATGGCCGCGACGCCCCAGGGCGAGCAAGCCTCCGCGCCGGCCGAGACGGCGACTTCGTCTGGCGACGAGCCCATCCCGCACTATCGCACCCGCATGCCCGGCAGCACGACGCTGCGCTACCAGGTCAGCCGCGGCGTGCTGCACGGCAGCGGCGAGCTGCAGTGGCGGCCGCAAGGCAACCAGTACGAGCTCAAGCTCGAAAGCAAGCTCGGCGGGATGACGCTGCTGACGCAGGTCAGCAGCGGCGGCTTCGATGCCGACGGCATCGCGCCGGTGCGTTTCACCGACACGCGCATCCGCCGCGCGACGGTGGCCGCGAATTTCCAGCGCGATGCCGGCAAGGTCACGTTCTCCAACTCGTCGCAGGAGCTTGCGCTGGTGCCCGGCGTGCAGGATCGGGTCAGCTGGATGGTCCAGCTCGCGGCGATCGTCGCGGCGCAGCCGAACCTGCGCGTGCAGGGCGCCAAGGTCGTGATGCAGGTGGTGGGCGCGAATGCCGACGCGAGCATCTGGGCGTTCCGCTGCGTTGGCACGGAAACGATCACGACCGAGATCGGCGCGATCGACGCGCTCAAGTTCGTACGCGAACCGCGCGCCGGCGCCTACGACACGACCGCGCAGGCCTGGCTGGACCCGAAACATCACTTCCTGCCGGCCCGCGCCACGCTGCGCTCGGGGCCGAACGACGAGGGTTACGAGCTGCATCTGCAGGACGTGATCGGCACGCCCTGAGCCCGTCTGTCGCTCGTCGGCGACGATTCGAGCCCGCCGGTCATCCGCGGGCTTGAAACTTGCGTTGGAGGACTCAGCTTCGCGACAGGAGAGTCTTCTGATGCAAATGCTCTACAACTCGGACAATTTCGTCGTCGTGCAGTTCGACATCATGACCGGTGATGCGTCCACGCCGACGCCCGCCTCGGGAGAGGATTCGAGCGGCGATGCGCTGACGCACGGCGGCTATGAAATCGTCGACAAGTTCGCGCGCAAGGAGATCTTCATCCAGGGTGCGCTGGCCGAAAGCTTCAAGGAAGGCGTCGAGGCGCTGATCAAGACCGAGCCGTCCGAAGAAGAGATCGACGCGTACATCGAACGCTTCGCCTCGCTGATGCAGCAGCCCGTGGTCCTGCACTGACCGCCGGTTACGCCGGCAGGGACTTGCCCCATGGCGCGGTTCGCGCCAAGATGGGCCGCGATGACACACACACCTGCAGGAGGTGCGATGGTCAAGTCCCACAGCGATGCGCACATGCTGCTCTCCCCCGGGCTGAACGAAGCCCCTGTGCTCGATCGCATGTGCTCGCAGTTCGTGCTGGCGCTGACGATGCGCCACTCGGCGCGCTTCAACCTGCGCCGCGACTGGAACAGCCTGCTGGCGCTGACCGGCCGGCATCTGGTCTGGCCGGCTTCGGTGCTGGCGCGGCTGCGCGAGTTCCTGAACAAGCGCTGCAAGGGCAATGAACACTGGCGCGGCCATGAAGCCTTGAGCGATGCGGCGTTCATGGCGCGCCACGGCGGCTGGCGCGGCGCGTACGAAGAGGGCACGGTCTTCTTCTACATCGACGAGTACATCAAGGACGCACCCAAGGACCTGCTCGCCGTGCTGGGCGCGACCGCCGACTGGCTCGCCCGCAGCCTGAAGAAAGAGTCGACCCTGGTCGAGAAGAACATCGACGCGCTCGCCGGGCTGCTGCAGCTGAACCCGGCCGAACGCGCGCTGCTGCTGTACGGCACGCTGGCGCGCTACCAGCGCGACCTGCGCGGCCTGCTGGTCGAGTTCAAGGTCGCGAACGCGCAGGAAGCGTACGCGACGATCGCCGGCGTGGCCGGGGTCAGCGAGACCGACGTGGCCGAGGCGCTGCGTGCCGGCTCGCGGCTCGAGCGCATCGGGATGGTCGAGAACCTGATCTCCGAACACAACATCACCGACCTCGCCGATCTGATGAAGGTCAGCGAGCAGCTGCCGCCGGTGCTGATGCGCCAGTACGAAGGTCCGTCGGAGCTGATGGCGGTGTTCACCCGCCCCGCGACGAAGAGCGAGCTGGGCCCTGGCGACTTCCACTATGTCGGCACCGACCAGCAGATGCTGACCGCGCTGCTCGCGAACGCGGTCGAGCGCAAGGAGCCGGGCGTCAACGTGCTGCTGTATGGACCGCCCGGCACCGGCAAGACCGAGCTCGCCAAGGTCGCGGCACAGGCCGCGGACCTGCAGCTCTACGAAGTCGAATACGCGGACCGCGACGGCAATTCGCTTTCCGGCCGCGACCGCTACCGCTCGCTGCAGATCAGCCAGGTGTTCCTGAAGGGCAGCCACAACGTCGCGCTGCTGTTCGACGAGGTCGAGGACGTGTTCCCGCCGATCTCGACCGACGCCGCGCAGCTGATGGCGCGCATGGACACCGGCGACGGCATGGTCAGCGGCAGCGTCAGCGGCAAGGCCTGGGTCAACCAGATCCTCGAGACGAATCCGGTGCCGGTGATCTGGATCACGAACCGCATCGAGCAGATCGATCCGGCATTCCGGCGCCGCTTCCAGTACCACCTCGAGCTGAAGAGCCCGCCGCCCGGCGCGCGCGAGCAGTTGATCGCGCGCGCCCTGGCCGGGGTCGAGTTGGGCGACGGCTTCGCAGCCAAGCTCGCCGAGCGCAAGGGGTTGACGCCGGCGCAGATCCGCACCGCCGTGAAGTTCGCGAGGCTCGCGTCGAGCACGGCCGACCCTGACGCGCAGGAGTTGCGCGCGCTGATCGAACGCCAGCTCGTCAACGCCGACAAGGCGCTGGGCAACGCCTCGGGCGAGCGCGGTGCGCGGCGCGTCGTGACGAACTACGACCTGACGCTGGTCAACACCGAATCGCGCTTCGAGATCCCGAAGATCGTCGAGGCGCTGCGCCGCAAGGGCTACGGCACGCTGTGCTTCTACGGCCCGCCCGGCACCGGCAAGACCGCGCTGGCCGAGCACATCGCACACGCGCTGCAGCGCCCGCTGATGATTCGCCAGGCCAGCGACATCATGAGCAAGTACGTCGGCGAAACCGAGCAGAACATGGCGCGGATGTTCGACGAGGCGAACAGCGAGAACGCCGTGCTGCTGCTCGACGAGGCCGACAGCTTCCTGCGCAGCCGGCGCATGGCCGAACGCCATTACGAGGTCAGCGAGGTCAACGAGATGCTGCAGGGGATGGAGCGTTATGCGGGCGTCTTCGTCTGCACGACCAACCTGTTCCAGGACCTGGACGAAGCGGCGCTGCGGCGCTTCACGTTCAAGGTGCAGTTCAGGCCGCTGACGGCGGCGCAGCGCGAGCGCATGTTCGTCGCCGAGGCGCTGGACGGCGACTCGGCGCGGCTCACCGCCGAGCAGGTCGCGCGGCTCGCCCGGCTCGATGTGCTGACGCCGGGGGACTTCGCGTCGGTCAAGCGCCAGGTCGATGTGCTGGGCGAGGCGTTTGCGCCGGACGAGTTCCTGTCGCAGCTCGAATCGGAACATCGGGTCAAGCCGGAAGTGCGAGAACACCGCGGAATCGGCTTTATGCACTGACCGAGGCCTTGACAGGCTTTTTACAATGACGGGATGAAGCCGCCCGCCTACACCCGTGCCGCCGCATTGCCCGGCCTGCTCGCCGAGCGCATCGTGATCCTCGACGGCGCGATGGGCACGATGATCCAGCGCTACAAGCTCACCGAGGCCGATTTCCGCGGCGAGCGGTTCCGCGATCACGTCAAGGATCTGAAGGGCAACAACGACCTGCTGCCGCTGACCCGGCCCGACGTGATCAGCGAGATCCACGAGCAGTACCTCGCGGCCGGTGCCGACATCATCGAAACCAATACCTTCGGCGCCACGACGGTCGCGCAGGACGACTACGGCCTGGCAAGCGTCGCGCGCGAGCTCAACGTCGTCGCCGCGCAGCTGGCGCGCGCTGCCTGCGACAAATTCACGCAGGCCGACGGCAAACCGCGCTTCGTCGCCGGCGCGCTGGGCCCGACGCCGCGCACCGCGAGCATCAGCCCCGACGTCAACGACCCGGCGGCGCGCAACATCACCTTCGCCGAGCTGAAGGACGCGTACCACGAGCAGGCCAGCGGGCTGCTCGAAGGCGGCTGCGACCTGTTCCTGGTCGAGACGATCTTCGACACGCTGAACGCGAAGGCCGCGATCTTCGCGCTCGACGAGCTGATGGAAGAAACCGGCGAGCGGCTGCCGGTGATCATCTCCGGCACCGTGACCGACGCGTCGGGCCGCATCCTCTCGGGCCAGACCGTCAGCGCGTTCTGGCACAGCGTGCGCCATGCGCGGCCGCTCGCGATCGGCTTGAACTGCGCGCTGGGTGCGACGCTGATGCGGCCGTACGTCGAGGAGCTCGCGCGCATCGCCGGCGACACCTACGTGAGCTGCTACCCGAACGCCGGGCTGCCGAACCCGATGAGCGAGACCGGCTTCGACGAGACGCCCGAGATCACCGGCGGGCTGCTCGAGGAATTCGCGAAGAGCGGCTTCCTGAACATCGCCGGCGGCTGCTGCGGCACGACGCCGGCGCACATCGCGGCGATCGCGCAGCGCGTCGGCCAGTACAAGCCGCGCTGCGGGCATCGCGGGTCGCTGTTCGGCGAACTCGAGCTGCAGGCTGCCTGATTCTTCACCGCAGAGGCGCAGAGAACGCAGAGTTGCGCAGAGGCAAGTGGATTTCTTCGCGACCCTCTGCGCTCTCTGCGCCTTTGCGGTGAAACGTACCGCAACGAGCAACATCATCGTCACCCCATGAGTGCAAGTCCAACGCCCGTCCCCCCGATGAAACTCTCCGGCCTCGAGCCGGTGCTGATCGGCGAGGGCTCGCTGTTCGTCAACATCGGCGAGCGCACCAACGTGACCGGCTCGAAGGCGTTCGCGCGCATGATCCTCGCGGGCCAGTTCGAGGAGGCGCTGTCGGTCGCGCGCCAGCAGGTCGAGAACGGCGCGCAGGTGATCGACATCAACATGGACGAGGCCATGCTCGACAGCAAGGCCGCGATGGTGCGCTTCCTGAACCTGATCGCCGGCGAGCCCGAGATCGCGCGCGTGCCCATCATGGTCGACTCGTCGAAGTGGGACGTGATCGAGGCCGGGCTGCAATGCATCCAGGGCAAGGGCATCGTCAACTCGATCTCGCTGAAGGAAGGGGTCGAGATCTTCAAGCGCCAGGCCACGCTCGTGAAGCGTTATGGCGCGGCGACCGTCGTGATGGCATTCGACGAGAAAGGCCAGGCCGACACCTACGAACGCAAGATCGAGATCTGCGAGCGCGCCTACCGCATCCTGGTCGACGAGGTCGGCTTCCCGCCCGAGGACATCATCTTCGACCCGAACATCTTCGCGATCGCAACCGGCATCGAGGAGCACAACAACTACGCGGTCGACTTCATCAACGCGACGCGCTGGATCAAGGAGAAC
>DATEFR010000514.1:0-12339 GCA_035280545.1 Burkholderiaceae bacterium
CCCGTGTCCGGTCGGGATCGAATCGAGCATCGTCGATTGTTCGCGCGGCCACCCGGTGCTGCTGCGGCCCGGCCGGCTCACGCGTGCGCAGATCGAGGCCGCGGCCGGCGAGCCGCTGCGCGACCCCGACGACGATGCGCCGCGTGCGAGCGGCACGCTGGCGGCGCACTACGCCCCGCGCGCGAAGCTGCGCCTGATGCCGGGCGCGATGATCAACACAGCTTTGCAATTGCTCGCCGAGGACAGCCTGAAGCTGGCGGTATATTCGCGCAGCGTGCCGCTCAATGCGGCGCCCGGCATACGCCACCGGCGCATGCCGGCGCGGCCCGCTGATGCTGCCCACGAGCTGTTCTCGGTGCTGCGCGAGCTCGATGCCGAAGGCGCGCAACTCATCTGGGTGGAAGAGCCCCCGGCCGATCCTGAATGGGACGGGGTGCGCGACCGCCTGCGGCGTGCGGCGGCGGCCTGAACGGACGCCGTCCGTCGATGGCGCCATCCCTGTAGCGGTTTTGGAGTGTCTGGATGACTGTGAATGTGAAAGGGTGGCGCAAGGCGCTGCTGGGCACCGCGGCAGCGGCCATGCTGATCGTCCTCGCATCGTGCGGCGGCGGCGAACAAGTCGAGACGTTCACCGCGAAGCGCGTGTTTGCGTTCGGCGACGAGACCAGCGTGATCAACAGCGACGGCAGCAAGTATTCGATCAATGCGCTGACGACGAGCAGCACATACGACTGCTCGAGCAATCCGCTGTGGATCCAGTCGGTCGCGGCCATCTACGGGCTGGTGTTCCCGCAGTGCAATCCCAACGCGGTGGCGGCACCGGACAGCCGCATCTACGCGGCGGCCGGCGCGAAGGTCGCGGACCTGTCGGCGCAGATCGACCAGCAAGTCCTCAGCGGCGGATTCGCCGACGGCGACCTGGCCACGGTGCTGATCGGCGCGAACGACATCGTCGCGCAGTACCAGCAGTACCCCAGCATCGGCGAGGACCAGCTCGACGACAACCTGACGCAGGCCGCGAACGCGCTGGGCGACCAGATCAACCGGCTGGCGGATCTGGGCGTCAAGGTCGTCGTCTCGACCGTGCCCGACATGGGCTTGACCCCGTTCGCCGGCGACCCGGCGGGCTCGAATGCCGCGCTGCTGACGCGCCTGACGGCGCAGTTCAACATCAAGATGCGCACCCGCATCTACAACGACGGACGGCGCATCGGGCTGGTCCTGCTCGACGAGTATCTGCAGACCGTGCGCAAGTTCGGCCTCGGCTACGTCAACACCACCGACGCCGCATGCCTGACGAGCGCACCGCTGCCGACCTGCACGACCAGCACGCTGACCACGGACTCCAGCGGCACGGCGGCCAGTGCCGCGACCTGGCTCTGGTCCGACAGCTTGCATCTGAGCGCCGGCGGGCAATCGACGCTGGGCTCGCTCGCGGTGACGCGCGCGCAGAACAATCCGTTCTGACAACCCCCGACCTTTACGCAACAAACGTTGCGCCTTGCATACCGCAGCGGGTTTCCCCGCTGCGGCAGCACCCTGGTCAGACCTATAGTGGCGCCAGAAAAGCGAACGGTCGTTCGCTTTTCTTTTCATAAGTTCAGCGCGGCCGCTGGCCGCACGGTTCTACCCACAGAGGTCTGCATGAGACAAATCCGTTCCTGGGCGCCGCTCGCGCTCGTCTCCGCGCTGCTGCTCGCAGCCTGCGGCGGCGGTGGCAGCGATACGTCGACGCGCGTCCAAATCACGTCGGTCAAGGTGATGGGCGACAGCCTCGCCGACAGCGGCACCTTCGGCTTCAAGTTCACGGTGCAGGGATCGCAGTCGTTCATCTATCCCGAGCGCGTCGCGTCCAACTTCGGCGTGGGCACGCTGTGCCCGTTCTACGTCTACAACGGCACCACGTTCACGACCAACACGAGCTGCACGAACTACGCGATCGGCGGCGGGCGCATCAACAACTACACCGCGCCGACTTCGCCGGTGTCCATCGTGCAGCAGCTCGTCAATGCCGCGGCGGTCAACGGCAGCTACAGCGCGAGCGACCTGCTGATCGTCGACGGCGGCGGCAACGACGGCGCCGACCTGGTCGGTGCCTACCTCAAGGCGTCGAGCGACAGCGGCGCGTCGTACGCCGCGCTGCTGCAGACCGTGCTGCCCACCGCCACGGTGCAGGCGGCGCTGGCGCAAGGCGCGGCCGGCTTCGCGAGCATCGGCGGCACCTACATGACGGCGCTGGCCGACAACTTCTACGCCGCGATCAAGACCAACGCGCTCGACAAGGGCGCACAGCACGTGGTCGTGCTGAACATGCCCGGCATCACGAACACGCCACGGTTCCAGATGGTGCTCGATTCGATCGCCGCGGCCAGCGGCGGCGGCACCGCCGGCGCGACCGCGCGCGCGAACGCCGAGGCCCTGTTCAAGAGCTGGTTCGTCGCGTTCAACAACGAGCTCGCGGTCAAGTTCAACGGCAACAGCAATGTCGTGCTGATCGATTTCTACACGTCGTTCAACGACCAGATCGCCAACCCGGCCCAGTACTCGCTGACCAACGTGACGACGCCGGCATGCCCGCAGACCGGCACCGGCAGCGACGGCTTGCCGACCTACACCTTCGCGACCTGCACCGACACGGCGCTCAGCGCGATGACCCCGCCGGCCGGCTCCGACGGCACCGCGAACTGGTGGAAGAGCTACGCGTTCTCCGACAGCTTCCATCCGACGCCGTTCGGCCACGACCTGCTCGGGCGCCGGATTCTGAAGTCGCTGGCCGACGCAGGCTGGCTGTGATGCGTGCGCGGAACACAGAAGGATCCCGACAGATGAGCCACGACAAACTCTTCCAATCCGCTGCGCTGCTCGCCGTGGTGGGCACGCTCGCCGGCGCCGCGCTGCCGGCGGCCGCGCAAAGTGCCGGCAGCGTCCTCGTGCGCGTCGGTGCGACGCAGATCAAACCGAACGTCGACAGCGGCGACCTCAGCCCGCCCAGCCTGCCCGGCACCAAGGCCAGCGTGCGCTCCGACACGCAGCTCGGCGCCGGCCTCACCTACATGGTGACCGACAACATCGCGGTCGACATCCCGATCGCGACGCCGTTCACGCACGAGCTCGACGGCGACGGCGCGATCAGCGGCGTCGGCAAGATCGGCGAGACCAAGGCGCTGCCGATCACGGTGATGGGCCAGTACCGCTTTCTCGACGCGAAGGCGCCGCTGCGGCCGTACGTCGGCGCCGGCGTGACCTACGCGAAGTTCTACAAGGCGCAGAGCACCGCGGCGTTGAGCGGGCTGACCGGCGGCACGCCGTCGAATCCGACGACGCTGTCGATCAAGTCCAAATTTGCGGCGACCATCGAGCTCGGCGCGAGCTACACGTTCAACGATCGCTGGTTCGTCGACGCGACGGTGCTGCACACCTTCCTGAAGACGCGCGCGACGCTGTCGACCGGGCAGACGCTGGACATGAAGCTCGATCCCGACACGTTCGCGCTCGCCGTCGGCTACAAGTTCTAGCCAGCGCCTTAGCGATACTGCGCGAGGATCGCGTCCATCGTGCCGTCCTGCAGCAGCGCATCGGCGCTGCGCTGCAGGTCCTCGGCCGGCACCTTGCCCTTGGGCGAGAAGGCACAGGACGCGACGAAGCTCGCCACGGTCAGTGACGGCCCCGGCTTGAAGTCCCGCAAGGTTGTGCGGATCTCGTACTGCAGCGTGAGCTGGTCCACGATCGCGTAGCGCACGCGACCGGCTGCCAGCTTGCGCAGGTTCGAGTGCATGTCGGGCGCATCGTCGCGCCGGAAGCGGTTGCCCAGCTTGCCTTCGAGTTCAGGGTAGCGGTAACCCAGCACGGTGCCGACCGGTTCGTCCGCCAGGTCGGCGGCGGAGGCCAGCGCCGGTGCTTCCGGGCGGCCGACGACCAGATCGCGGTTCGGAATCAGCGGGCGGCTCCAGCGCAGCGGCCCAGGCTCCAGCCAGGCCGGAAGCAAGTAGCAATTGCCATCGACCCGCCCGTCCGCCAACGCACTCGCGAGGCGGTTGCGGGGCAGTGTGAGAAAGCGCGCCGTGCGCCCCAGGCGTCGGGCGATCGCGACCCCCACGTCCTTCAGGATGCCGTTCTGAAGTTGTTCGCCCTCGTAGGCGGCCAGCGGCATCGCGTTGGTGTCGACCGTGGCAAAGACGACTTCGCCATCTGCCTGCGCTGCGGCAGCGGCGGTGCACAACAGCAGGCTCGCGGACAGCAGACGTCGCAGCATGGGGGATGCGTTGCGTGGCCAGGCCGGCACCGTAGCAGATTGCACGGGGCCTGGCATCCCCTGTTCCGTGCGGTCCGGGCCGGGCGTATCCTGGTGCCGCATTTTTTCGGCAGCAGTCTGGGTTCATCGTCCCGGGGCGGGACGCCGCTGTTCGTTCGGTTCATTGGATCGCCATGCGCGTTTCCCCGCGACGAAGCATCTCGATTGCCATACTGCTCAGCCTGGCGCTGGCCGCTGTTGTGACGGTGCTGCTCGGCGCGTTCGGGGCGCTGACCTACGCGTACGAGCGCGACGAGCGTCGGGAAGACTTGCGCAATGCGCTGACCGTCGGCGTCGACCAGCTGGCGACCGGTCTGGCGCTGCCGCTTTGGAACCTGGACGACAAGCACGTGCAGGCCATCCTGACCAGCGGCTTGCGTCATCGCGAGATCTTCGCGATCAGCGCCAGTTCGGCAGGCCGGACCTACCGGCTCGGGCGCCATGCCGATGGGTCGATAGGCGCGCTGGCCACCGAGCCCGCAGCCGGCCCCGGGCTGCTGGCGCAGGAGCACGCGATCGTGCACAACGGCCAGGAGATCGGCCACGTGCGCGCGCTGGCCACCACCCGCTTCCTCGACGAGGATCTGCGCGAGCGTGGGCGTTCGATCGTGCTGGTGATCGTCGCACTGGACATCGTGATGGTCACGAGCCTGTACCTGTTGTTGTGGCAACTGCTGGTCAAGCCCCTGCGTTCGGTCGAACGCTTCGCGTCCGCGGTGCAGGCCGGCGAAGGCCTGGCATCGGTCGCCGCGCCGGAGGGCGCGCGTTTCGTCGGCGAGCTGCGCACATTGGCGCTGGCGGTGCGCGACATGACGCGCATGCTCGACAGCCGTCTCCACGCGCTGCGCGCCAACGAGGAGCGGCTGCGCCTGGCGACGCGCGCGGCCAACGTCGGCATCTGGGACTGGGACGTGGACAAGGACGAGCTGGTCTGGGACGACCAGATGTACCGCCTCTTCGGCATCCCCAAGGACGCCTACGCGCGCGCCTCCGACGCCTGGGCCAGCAAGCTGGCGCCGCAAGACCTGGCGCGGTCGCGGGCCGCGTTGAAGGCCGCGCTGAGCGGCAAGCAGCCGTATGCCGTCGAGTTCGAGATCCGCCGTCCCGACGGCGCGGTGCGCACGCTGCGAGGCGAGGGCGTGATGCTGCGTGACGCGCAGGGCCGTGTTCACCGCATGGTCGGCGTCAACTTCGACATCAGCGAGCGCCGCCTTGCGCAGCAGACCCTGGAACGCTCGAACGCCGAGCTCGAGCAGCGGGTCCGCGATCGCACCGCGCAGCTCGAGGCGGCGACCCGCGCGAAGAGCGAGTTTCTCGCCAACATGAGCCACGAGATCCGCACGCCGATGAACGCGATCCTCGGCATGAACGAGCTGGCGCTGCGCACGCAGCTGGACAGCAAGCAGCGCGGCTACCTGAGCAAGGTCAAGGTCGCGGCGAATTCGCTGCTGGCGATCATCAACGACATCCTCGACTTCTCCAAAGTCGAAGCCGGCAAGCTCGAGCTGGAATCGCGCGAGTTCGTGCTGCAGGATGTGCTCGACCGGGTCACCGCGGTGGTCGGCCTGAAGGCGCAGGAAAAAGGCCTGGACCTGCTGCTCAACACGGCGACCGACGTGCCGCCGGTCCTGGTCGGCGACCCGCTGCGCCTCGAGCAGGTGCTGATCAACCTGTGCAGCAATGCGGTCAAGTTCACGACCGATGGCGAGATCGTCGTCGTCACGGTGTGCTCGCTGGTGACCGAGGACAGCCGCGTGACGCTGCGCTTCTCGGTGCGCGACACCGGCGTGGGTATCGCCGAGGAACAGATCGGCAAGCTGTTTCAGCCCTTCAACCAGCTCGACGCCTCCACCACGCGGCAGTTCGGCGGCACGGGTCTGGGCCTCGCGATCTGCCGGCAACTGGTCACGATGATGGGCGGCGAGATCGGCGTCGCCAGCAAGCTGGGCAAGGGCAGCACGTTCTCCTTCACCGCGGTGTTCGGTACCGTCGGCCGTGCCGCCTCGATGGCGGCGTCGGCGGTGCCCTCGGCCGACCTGCGCCATCTGCGCATCCTGGTCGTCGACGACAGCGCCGACTCGTGCCAGATCTTCGGCGACTTGCTGCGAGGCCTGGGCTACCAGCCGGTCATTGCGACGTCCGCGGCGGCAGCGCTCGCCGAACTGGAGCGTGCCGACGCCTCGCAGCCCTACGACTTGGTGCTGCTGGACTGGAAGATGCCGGGGGTCGACGGCTTCGGCCTGGCCGGGCTGATCCGCCGTTCACCGCGGCTGAGGCGCGTGCCGCGCATGGTCATGGTCACCGCGTATGGCGACGAGGCGCTGACACGCCGCGCCGCGGCGCAGCGGCTGGACGGTTGCTTGGCCAAGCCGGTCAGCGCGTCCACGCTGCTGGACGCGATCATGAACGTGTTCGGCCCCGAGGCCGATGCGCAGCCCTCGACGGCGACGCCGGCCGCGCAGGACGCCGGCACCGCGCCGCCACAGCTGCACGGCCGGCGCGTGCTGCTGGTGGAGGACAACGAATTCAACCGCATCGTCGCGAGCGAGCTGCTGTCCGACGTGGCCGGCATGCAGGTGACGGTGGCCGTCAACGGCCAGCAGGCGCTCGAGCTGATCCGCGGCCAGCGGTTCGACGCCGTGCTGATGGACGTGCAGATGCCGGTGATGGATGGCTGCCAGGCCACGGTGCTGGTGCGCGAGGATCCGGCGCTCGCCGCGCTGCCCATCATCGCGATGACCGCCCATGCCATGGCGCGCGACCGCGACAAGTGCCTGGCCGTCGGCATGAACGACTACGTCTGCAAGCCCTTCGATCCGCGCACGTTGTTCGACGTGCTGGCGAAGTGGGTGGGCGGCCGCCCGGCCGGTGCGGTGGCCGAGTCGGTCGCCGCGCCGGCGAGCGAGCCGGCGGTGTCGTTCGAACTCGGGCTGCAGCGCTGCCTGGGGCGCCGCGAGCTGTACCACGAGGTGATCCGCCGCTTTCTGGAGACCGCCGCCGACGAGCCGGCGAAGCTGCAGGCCGCGGTGACCGACGCCGAGCTGCCGCGCGCCGCGGAGCTTGCGCACGCGATGATCAGCACCGCCGGCACCCTGGGTGCGGTGCCGTTGTCCGCCACGGCGCGCGAAATCGAGGTCTGCATCGCCGAAGGCGAGGTCCAGCGCCTGGCGCAGCTGGTGCAAGCCTTCGAGCGCGCCCATCGCGACGTCTTCGCCGAGCTGCGCCACTATCTCGCGCGGGAGAGCGAGGGGTTGCGTTAAGGAACCTGAGTCATCGGCTCGCACCCGGCACGACCGCCGCGCTGCGGGCCGCGACCGCACCATCGCTCGCGACCCACTGCAGCAGCGCGGCCAGCGGCGCGCGTGCCGCATCGCGGCCGGCGTCCGGATGGTTCAGGATCGCGACGACCACATAACGCCGCCCCGAATCGCCCAGCACATAACCGGCGATGCCGCGCACATCGCGCAGCGAGCCGGTCTTCAGATGCGCGCGAACCAGCGGCGAGCGGGAGCGGCGCGCGGTGCCGTCCAGCCCGTTGACCGGCAGCGAGGCGATCAGCTCCGGCATCACCGGTGCGGCCCATGCCGATTGCAGCGTGCGCGCGAGCAGCCGGGCGCTGAGCCGGGTGTCGCGCGAGAGGCCCGAGCCGTTGTCGATCACGAGGCCGGTCGCGGCGATGTCCGCGCCCAGGCGGTCGGCGACCCACTGCTGCAGCACGGCGCGCGCGTTCTCCGGCGTGCCCGAGCCGCGCTGCAGCAGCGCCAGCGTCAGGAACAGCTGCTGGGCCATCACGTTGTTGCTGTACTTGTTGATGTCGCGGACGATGTCGGCCAGCGGCGGCGAGCTCAGCACGAAACTCGGCGGCGTGGGTGGCGCCGAGCCTTCGCGTACCGCCCCGCTCAGCGCGCCGCCCATCTCGGCCCAGAGCCCGAGCAGCGCGCGTTCGTTGTAGGTCTTGGGCTCGATGTACGCGACCGACCAGCTCTTCTCGCCGCAGGCCGGATCGAACGTGCCGGTGAAGCGGATGCGCAGCGGGTCGGCGAACTGCGCGCCCAGCGCCGCGCGCCAGTCGGCGCATGCGCTGCGGCTGCCGGGTGGGGCGAGCGGCACGCTCGTGTCGACGCGCACGCCGGCCAGTGGCGGATCGACGGCGACCCGCGCGATGCCGCGCGCGACGTCCGGCATGAACGTCAACAGCAGCGCCTTGTAGTTCAGCAGCAGCGCATCGGCGGCCACGTTGTAGGGCCGCAGCGGCTCGCCGTCGAAGTCGGCCGGGTTCTGCTCGGGCACGACGAACGCGCTGCGGTCCAGCACGATGTCGCCGCGGATGCGCTGGACGCCGAACTGCTGCAGCCGCCTGAACAGCAGCCAGAGCCGCTCCAGCACCAGCTTGGGGTCGCCGCTGCCCTTGATCACGAGGTTGCCGGCCAACGTGCCATCGCGGTCGATCGCGCCTTGCAGCCAGACCGGCGTGTCCCAGGTCCAGGCCGGGCCGAGCAGGTCCAGCGCCGCGTAGGTGGTCAGCAGCTTCGCGAGCGATGCCGGGTTCACCGGCAGGTCGGGTTGCCACGCGAGGCGCGGCGTCGTCGGGTTGCCGCTGCTGGCGACCTCCTGCACCCACGCGACCAGGGCTTCGCGCGGCAGCTCGGCGCGTTCGAGCGCGCTGCTCACCTCGGCGGGGAGCGAATCGGACGGCGCCTGGGCCCACGCGCCGCCGCCCGGCAGCGCCAGCGTGCCGATCAGAAGCAGAAGCGCCATCACGAACGGCTGTCCGGGCATGGCCGCGATGATCGCATGCGGCAGGCCGGCGAGAGGCGAGCGCCAAATCCCGACGACGCGGATGAGCGCAGGCGCCGACGCTAAACTTCCTCGATGACCCCCACGCTGTTGGCCTTCGATACCGCGACCGAGCTGTTGAGCGTCGCCCTGCTGGCCAGCGGCGGACAGATGCATGCGCACGAAGCCGCCGGGGGCGCGCTGGCGTCGGCGACGTTGATCCCGACGATCGAGCGCCTGCTGGCCGATGCCGGCGTCGCGCTGGCCGATCTCGATGCGATCGTGTTCGGCCGCGGCCCCGGCGCCTTCACCGGCTTGCGCACCGCCTGCTCGGTCGCGCAGGGCCTGGCGCTCGGCGCCGGCAAGCGGGTGCTGCCGGTCGACACGCTGATGGCGCTGGCCGACGATGCGCGCCGCCGGCTCGCGCCGCCGCCCTCCTCGTCAGCGCGGCCGCAGCGCACCTGGGCCTTGCTCGACGCCCGCATGAACGAGATCTACGCGGCGCAGTACGCGCACGACGGCGAGCGCTGGCACGCGGTCGATGCGCCGATGCTGACGACTGCCGAGGCGTTGAACGAACGCTGGCGCGCGGCGCCGCCGGAAGTCGTTGCCGGCAACGCGCTGGATGCGTTCGGCGATCGGCTCGCCACCGGCACCGCGCTGCGCGTGCCGGACGCCTTGCCGCGTGCGACCGCGTTGCTCGCGGTCGCGCCGGCGCTGATCGCGCAGGGCGGCTTGGTCGATGCGGCGCTTGCGCTGCCGCTGTACGTGCGCGAGAAGGTCGCGCAGACCACGGCCGAACGCGACGCGGCGCGAGCCGCGAAGCGCGTGGCCGAAACCGCCGAGGCCGGAGCGTTGCCGCGATGAGCGCACTGTGGCGCGACGATGCCGACGCGGTGCCGGCTGCCGATGCGGCCGGCGAGCGCCGGCTCGTGGCAATGGCCCTGGAGCATCTCGACGCGGTCATGGCGATCGAGAACGCCGCCTACGCGTTCCCGTGGAGCCGCGGCAATTTCGTCGACTCGATCGTCGCCGCGTATCCGGCACGCGTGCTGCTCGACGCGCGCGGCGCGCTGCTCGGCTATTTCGTCGCGATGGCCGGCGTCGACGAGATGCACCTGCTGAACATCACGGTCGCCCCGGCGATGCAGGGTCGTGGCCATGCGCGCCACATGATGGCGGCGCTGGTCGCGCTGTGCGGCGAGTGCGCGGCGCGCGAGCTGTGGCTCGAGGTCCGGCTGAGCAACACGCGGGCGCGGGCGATCTACGAGCGGTTCGGCTTCGTCGAGGTCGGCATCCGCAAGGGCTACTACCCGGCCGGTTTTGCGCGGCGCGAGGATGCCGCGGTGATGACCTTGAAATTGGTGCGTGACGACGATGCGCTGGAGTGAACGCCAGGTCGCGATGCTGCGCGAAATGGGGGTCCGGCTGTGGTGCCCACAGCCGGATCCCATTTCCAATGGGCGAACTGACAGCACCCCCCTGCCCCCCGCCGAGCGGGGGGTGAGCGCGGCCCCGGCCGCGCCGGCGGAAGTCGTGGCCGTGCCGGTGCTCGGCGACGTCGCCCGCATGGACTGGGACGCGCTGCGCGAGGCCGTCGTCGCGTGCACGGCCTGCGGCCTGTGCAAGGGGCGGCGGCAGACGGTCTTCGGCGTCGGCCACCGGCGCGCGCAGTGGATGATCGTCGGCGAGGCGCCGGGCGAGCAGGAGGACATCCGCGGCGAGCCGTTCGTCGGCAAGTCGGGCCAACTGCTCGACAACATGCTGCGCGCGCTCGGCCTGAGCCGCGCCGATCCGCCCGCCGGCAGCGACGCCGAGACGGCCGCGGCGCGGCAGGTCTACATCGCGAACACGATCAAGTGCCGGCCGCCGGGCAACCGCAATCCCGAGCCCGACGAGCTCGAGCGCTGCGAGCCGTTCCTGATCCGCCAGCTGCAGCTCGTGCAGCCGAAGATCATCGTCGCGATGGGCCGCTTCGCGGTGCAGAGCCTGCTGCGCAGCACCGACCCGATCGGCCGGCTGCGCGGTCGCGTGCACCGTTACCAGGGCGTGCCGCTGATCGTGACTTATCACCCGGCCTATCTGCTGCGCAACCCCGAGGAGAAGGCGAAAGCCTGGGATGATCTGTGCCTGGCGCGCGCCGCCGCGGCGCAGGCCGCCTGACTTGCCTGCTGTTCACGACGCGCGTAGCCTTGCGCTCGCTGCCGGTGTTCGGCGGTCCCTAGGGGAAGAGGGGTTTCGCGCCCATGAGCTCAGCCGATTCGCCCGGCTCGCCGCCATCCTTTGCCGACGCCGGCCTGCTGCAGCACGATGCGCAGGCGCAGCTCGCATTGATGCGGCTGCTGGCCGACAACGTGCCGCTGCTGGTCGCCTACTTCCGTGCGGGCGACCACCGCTGCCTGTTCGCAAACCGGCAGTACGCGCAGACCTTCGGGCTCGACGAACGCTCGATCGTCGGCCGCACCGTCGCCGAGGTGATCGGCGAGCAGGCGGCGCGCGACATCCAGCCGCTGCTCAAGACCGTCGAGTACGAGCGCCGCGCCGTGACCTACGAGCGCGTGCTGCGCGCGCCGGACGGCAGCCCGCGCTGGATCGAGGTCAACGTCGTGCCGCACCTGGATCATCGGGCCGGGCCGGACGCGCCGTCCCTGGGCGGCTTCGTGCTGGTCACCGACATCACCAAGCACCGCCTCGCGGAGCAGGCCGTGCGCGAGTCCGAGGAGCGGCTCGCGAAGTTCATGCAGGCCAGCGCCGAGGGCATCGTCTTCCACAAGGACGGCTACATCACCGACGCGAACGCGCCGGCCTGTGCGCTGATCGGCTACACGCTGGACGAGCTGCTGGGCCGCAAGACGCTGGAGTTCATCGCGCCCGATCACGTCGCGAAGGTCGCCGCGGTGATGGCCTCGGGGCAGGAGACCGCGTACGAGAGCGTCGTGATCGACCGCGACGGCCAGCGCATCCCGGTCGAGTTCATCGTTCGCACGACGGTCCGAAACGGCGAGCGGCTGCGCATGACCATCGTGCGCGACATCCGCGACCGCCACAACGCACAAGCCCGCATCCACCACCTCGCGCACCACGACGCGCTGACCGGGCTGCCGAACCGCGTGTCGTTCATGGAGCACCTGGAGCATTCGCTGGTCGGCTCGCCGGTCGTCGAGTCGCGCCTGGCGCTGCTGTTCATCGACCTCGACCACTTCAAGCGCGTCAACGACTCGTTGGGCCACCTGGTCGGCGATGCGCTGCTGCGCACCGTCGCCGCGCGCATC
>DATEFR010000515.1:0-2636 GCA_035280545.1 Burkholderiaceae bacterium
GGACTTCGAGATCCGCGACGTCGACCTGTTCGCGAAGCCCGAAGACATCGCGCTGATGAACCCGTACAACGAAGTGCCGATCCTGGTCGAGCGCGACCTGATCCTGTACGAGTCGCACATCATCAACGAGTACATCGACGAACGCTTCCCGCACCCGCAGCTGATGCCGGGCGACCCGGTTGCGCGCGCCCGCGTGCGCCTGTTCCTGTTCAATTTCGAAAAGGAACTGTTCACGCACGTCAACGTGCTGGAGGGCCGCGGCATCAAGGGCACCGACAAGCAACTCGAGAAGGCGCGCTCGCAGATCCGCGACCGCCTGACCCAGCTCGCGCCGATCTTCCTGAAGAACAAGTACATGCTCGGCGACGACTTCTCGATGCTGGACGTCGCGATCGCGCCGCTGCTGTGGCGTCTCGACTACTACGGCATCGACATGTCGAAGAACGCGGTGCCGCTGCTCAAGTACGCCGAGCGCATCTTCTCGCGGCCGGCGTACATCGAGGCGCTGACCCCGTCCGAGAAGGTGATGCGCAAGTAAGCGCATCGCGCTGCCGGCTCGCGTTCACCGTCCATGACCAGTCCACCGATTGCGCCCGCGACGGCCGGCACGTCGACACGGCCGTACCTGATCCGCGCGCTTCACGACTGGTGCACCGACA
Organism: Burkholderiaceae bacterium; assembly: GCA_035280545.1. GTDB lineage: Bacteria > Pseudomonadota > Gammaproteobacteria > Burkholderiales > Burkholderiaceae_C > DATCSE01. Next base: position 660 of record DATEFR010000515.1, read on the forward strand.
ACGGCTTCACGCCGTACATCGCGGTGTTCGTCGACGCCCGCGTGCAGGTGCCCACCGAGTACGTCAAGAACAACGAGATCGTGCTGAACGTCGGCTTCGAGGCGACCAGCGGTCTCAAACTCGGCAACGAGACGATCGAGTTCAAGGCGCGCTTCGGCGGGACCTCGCGCGAGATCATCGTGCCGGTGGACCATGTGATCGCGATCTATGCGCGCGAGAACGGGCAGGGCATGGCGTTCCCGATGCCGGCCGCGCCCGGCGCTGAAGCAGGCCCCGCCGATGCGGCGGTCGAGCCGGCCCCGAAACCGCCCCGGCTGACATTGACCGAATCGGCGTCGACCCCAAGCGGCGGCGCTGGCGGCAAGAGCGGCAAGGGCGCCCCGGCCGACTCGTCCGGCAGCGACGGCGTCGAACCGCCACCGTCGCCGGAGCCGCCGGCGGGTCCGCGGCCGTCGCTGAAGCGCATCAAGTAGCAGGCGGGCGTCTCTATACTTGGATGCCCCGGCCGCATCGCGGCCCGTTGCCGGCTTAGCTCAGTTGGTAGAGCACCCGCCTTGTAAGCGGAAGGTCGTCAGTTCGACTCTGACAGCCGGCACCATCGATCGCACGTCAAGCTGCACGTAAACCCGCACGCAAACCGCGTCCGCAAACGCTCAGCGCGATTGAACCTTGATCCGGACTGCGCTACTCTCCCATCCCCGTTCCCGCAGCGTGGCCTCGATCCGCGGCTGCAACTGACGCAGTTTGGCAGCCACCGACGCGTTACCGGCAAGAAGCGACCAACCGAGGTCGTCGACGGGGCCGGGGCGCACATGCGCCAACAACGCGGCGGGCAGGCACGGTCGTACCGCTTCGAAGCGCTCGTTCGAGTCGCGCAGGAGCAGGCGCAGCCGGGTCAGCGGTGCGCTCTGTTGCAGCGCCCGCTCGATCGGCAATGCGTCCGGCGTGATCGGTGCCGGCCGGCTGGTGGCGGCTTTGTCGGGGTTCACGCGCAGGAGTTTAGCGATGCAGATTCTGATCACCCACGGGTCCCTCGCCCGCACCCGGGTGTTGCGCCTCAACCGCTGGCAGCTCGGTGCCGCGCTGGCGGGTCTGGTGATCGTGTTGATGCTGCTGTCGGGCGCCATCTACAACTTGATCTTTCTGAAGGCGGCGCGCGAAGGCTGGCCCATCGTCAGCCAGATCGTGCGGCTGGTGGTGCGCGACGAATTCGCCCAGCGCGACCGCTTCATGCGCGAGAACCTGGATGCGATGGCGCAGAAGGTCGGCGAGGTGCAAGCCAAGCTGATCAAGCTCGAGGCCATGGGTGAACGCGTCTCGGGGCTGGTCGGCGTCAAGCCGGAGGAGCTGAAGGCGCTGGCCAAGCCGCCGACCGCCGGCGCAGCGGCCGGCGGCCAGGGCGGCTCGTACGTGCCGGCCTCGTCGCTGACGCTCGAGCAGCTCAACAGCCTGCTGGGTTCGCTCGACGCCGAGGCCGACCAGCGCACCGACGTCTTCACGCTGATCGAATCGCGCCTGCTCGAGAAGCGCCTCGAAGCGCTGATGCTCCCGAACAGCCCGCCGGTCGACACGGCCGTCGGCTCGGGCTTCGGCTTCCGCGCCGATCCGTTCACCGGCCGCACTGCGCTGCACACCGGGCTGGACTTTCCCGCCGATACCGGGACGGCGGTGCATGCGGCGGCCGGAGGCGTCGTGCTGACCAGCGAGTACCACGCCGAATACGGCAACATGATCGAGCTCGACCACGGCAATGGGCTGGTCACCCGCTACGCACACAACTCGAAGGTGCTGGTCAAGGTCGGCGACCTGATCAAGCGCGGGCAGGTGATCAGCGAGGTCGGCACGACGGGCCGCTCGACGGGCTCGCATCTGCACTTCGAGGTGCTGGTCGACGGCGTGCCGCAAGATCCGGCGAAGTTCCTCGCCGGCGGCGACAAGGCCGAGAAGGCGCTCGCCGCCGCGATGGCGCGCGGGGCG